>CAJYHH010001207.1 GCA_913773825.1 Candidatus Sericytochromatia bacterium
TCCAACGGCTATAGAAGATCGAGCCGGCTTCTTCGTTTTCCTGGAAGCCGTCCTGACGCCAAACCAGATGAACGCTGTCAGAGCCGTCAACAACCGCATCAGGCTGATCAGAAGAGCCGATGTTGCCAGAGGCATTCACCAAAGTTTGATTCCAGGTTACGGACTTCACTTCAAAGTCTACGGTTGTCAGCGTATTGCTGGTAACTGTGGCTTTTTTGGTTGCGCTTAGCTCATCAAGGGACTCAATATTGTCGCCCTGAACCTGGTAGCCAGAGGCGACTACACGTACGATCCAATCCCCTTTGGGGACATTGTCGATACGGTATGAGACTTCGCGGTTTTCAACTGTCTGATCGCCAACCAAGGGTGGTGCAACGACAATAAAGGGTTCAGAAACCGGATCGTTGCTGAACACCACTGCGGCATCGCCGGGTTTTAAACCTTTGAGGCTGCCGGTGATGTTGCCAGGTTTGAGCACAGGATTGGCGGGTACAATCGAAGGAACAACACCTTTGGCTGTCACAATCGCTGTGGCAAAGGCATCAAAATTGACTAAATAAGGGTTGGCGGCACTTTTAGCTTCGCTGACCAGTGATTTGAGTTTGTCTGTATCAACCAGAGCCGCAGAAGCTGCATCACGGGCTTTAACGAGCTCAAGGACTTCGGCTACAGCTGTGGTTAAAGGGCTGATTTCAACATCAGGAACGGTTTCAGAAGACTCAACCGTAAACACACCTTTGGCCATGGCGCCCGGTACTTCGTCGAGATCATCCATGCCCTGAATTTTAATCAGGAAGTTTTTGCCCAACGGCACTTTAATCATGGCAGTCATACCGCCCTGGGTCAGGGGAATGACTTTTTCGGCCAGAAAAGTCGTCGTGGTGCCGGTGATCGTGACTTTAATCCGGTTGATGCGGGTTTCTTCAAGAGCCTGGGTGCTAAAACCGTGATAAGCACGAAGGGCTTTATAGCCTTTTGCAACCGGCAAAGCCATCTGAAGACGGATATTGCCTTCTGCACCGTGTCCGGTATCCAGACTTAGCGTGTGGTTGGACGTATTGGTCTGAGAAGAAGACGTGACGGAGGCTGGTACCTGACAGCTCAGGATTGTCGCAAGGGAAATAGACAGGGCAACTAAGGCCCCGGTGACTCGCAATGAATTAGCTTTCACGCTCTGCTTACTCCGTAAATCTAATATGGGCCCGAATGGTCCCTTCCTGGACCACGACCTGAACGATATTGCTGCTGACATTGCCCGCACTGGCAATCAGGTTGCTGGTGCCGGTTGCTTTGGCGGTGACAACGCCTGTGCTGTTAACGGTAGCGATATTTTCATCACTCGAAGACCAGGTAAAGGTCAGCGTATCAATCTTCTGACCTTCTGAATCCAGACCTTCAGCAATAAACTTACGGGTTTCGTTCAGACGGCTGAATTTAAACATCGTTGGCTGGACAGACTCATTTTCAGGTCTGACCACAATCGAACGCAGTTTTGCTAATAGTGGGTTAGCGCTGGGGTCATCAGGATTTGCAATCGTGCCCAGGCCACCACTGGCAGAGGGAGTCGGATTAGGGCTGCTTGTCGATGTTGTGCTAGCCGGAGTGACCGTGACTAAAGCAGTGGCCTCGTTATTGAGAGTAACGGCTTTAATCCGGACGTTGCCAGGTCTTAGGGCTGTGACGTTGCCCTGGGCATCAACGGTGACAATGCTCTGATCCAAACTGGACCAGGTGGTGGGAAGATCCCGTTTAATGGTGCCATCTTGATTAAACAGGGTGGCGACTTTCTGGGATTTACCGACTTCAAGGGAAAGCGTGCCAGGATCAATGACTAACGGGGATCCCTGGTTATTATTTTCAACGCCGACGGCATTGGTGCCGCCAAGAATCGGGTTGTCGTTATTGCTGCATGCCGACAGGACGAGCATGGACGCAAGGAGGCTCAGCGCGAGGCGATTACCGGACACAAGCCACATCTCCTTATATATCACTTCCCACGGTCTTTCCAGGGTCTTTTAGGGAAGACGGGTGAGCACTTCAATTCAGTGATTAGTATAGCACAGGGATTTTGCCGAAATAAACCGTTTAAAATGACAAGGTCTTTAGGGTTTGAAAATAAGATTATAACTAGCTTAGAGGCTTGTTTTTGAGCTTTTTACCAGGGCCTTAAGATTAAGCGAAGTAACTAAAATTTAACGCAGAAACGAACATTTAACAAAAAAATAACAAATATAGACCCTGTGATTCAGCATCCAGCCGTATGCAGCTCAGCCCAGTCAACAACTAATGCACTCGTTTACTGTGCTGTTGTGCTGTTAACTAAACTTATTCCTGAAGTTCAAAAGCTAGAATGCGAGTCTGGCCATTGCGGATAATATTCAACAGAATGGCATCACCGGCTTTGGCGCTGGCAATCGCTGGGCTCACTTCTTCTGGCAGAGTTACACGCTGACGGTTGATTTCAGTCACTAAATCACCCTGGCGGACCCCACGGCGATAAGCGTTACTAGAAGGATCAATCGCGCTGACAATTAAGCCATTAAAGCTTTCTGGCAGCTCCAGCTCAGTACGTTTATCAGCTGGAATGGTATCAAGGGTAAAGCCCAGACGTTTATCAATGCCATCTGTCGGTGAGGCTGCATCAGCTGACATCTCGCGTAGCTTGGGTGAAAGGGTTAAAATCTGGCCGTTTCGGAAGACCTGAATATTCATGGTGCGGCCTGGTGGGGTCAGCGCAATTTGATTGCGGAAAGCCTGAACCTGCGAGACGGGTTTGCCTTCTAAGCTGATAATCACGTCATATTTCTTAAAGCCCGCAGCAGATGCTGGTGTGCCTTCAATGGTATTGCCGACTAAGATGCCGCTTTGGTCAGTGGGGAGTTTAAGCGCTAAGCGCATATCTTCATCAATCGGCTCGATATAAACGCCAAGCTGAGAACGGGTGACTTTACCTTTTGTAATCAGCTCTTGCATGATCAATTTGGCCATATTTGAAGGAATGGCAAAACCAACTCCCATATAGCCTGTACTGCGGGTTGCAATTGCGGTGTTAATGCCGATTAGCTCACCTTTGGTATTGACCAGCGGGCCGCCGGAGTTACCTGGATTAATGGCAGCGTCAGTCTGAATAAAGTCTTCAAAATCTGCAACCCCCATTTCAGCGCGGCCTTTGGCAGAAATAATTCCAGCTGTCACAGTGGAATCCAGTCCAAAGGGGCTGCCAATGGCTAAAACCCATTCACCTACGCGTAAATTAGTTGAATCACCCAAAACAGCGGCTTGAAGCGAAGACGTGCGCTGGAGCTTTAAAACAGCCAGATCAGAGGGTGGATCGGTGCCCACGATTTTAGCGCTCATACGCTGGCCGTTTTGCAGGGCGACCTGGATTTGATCCGCCCCTTCTACCACATGGTTATTGGTGAGGACAAAACCATGCTCTGCGTCTACAATCACGCCTGAACCCACGCCTTCACGGGGTTGGCCAGGAATGCCCTGATGAGTTGGGTCTTTTGGCATTTCAATCGGGTTGCCGCCGCGGGTGCTGATGCTAACAACTGCGGGCAGCATGCGTTTAGCGATGACCTGAAAATCCTGGCTGAGGTTGTCTGCAACTTCAGAGCTGCTGCCCTGACCGCTGCCGTTTTCGAGCTTGCCGCCGATGCGGTCACAGCCGGCGAGGGGACCTGTTAAAGTCAGCGTCAGGGCGAGAGCAAGCAGATGGCGGATTCTGTTCATGCGGCGTTTCCACTCATTTCGCAGTCATTTGGGTCTGGGGCTGAAGGGTTATGACCCGGTGTGTAGGACATTATATAGCTGGAGGCTTGTGGCTGGTAGCTAGTAGCGGTGTTTTGACTTTGATGCTTCTTTAGCAGCCCGCTAACAGCCAGTGCCAGCAGGCTCTGCTATAATAATTGCTATGAAGAGCTAGTTATCAAACGGAATAGACGGATGGGGAAGATGAGTAAGCAGCCGACTAAGAGCGTTCTTAAGCAGGATCTGAATTTTTTACAGCATCCACTCTGGTTTCAGGTTTCTCGCGCCGCGGAGCAGATGGAATGGCGTGACACTGAAGGGTATCTATACCGAGCTGGATACCGGGCCCCTGATCAGCTCGACATGCTGTTTTTGCTCTATGTGTTTATGCGTGCTCAACAGGAAGATTACCGCCAAAAAATGGAATTCAGCCGTTATGAAATTCTTAAAGGCTGTGGGTGTCCGATTAATCCTCAGTATTTGCGCAGACTTGAAGACAGTCTTAAGCGCTGGCTCAATGTCACCCTTGAATTTGACAAATGTTTTTTTGATGGCAAACAGTTTCAGTCAGTCGGCTTTAAAGTTTTAGAGAACTACCGCATTCGAGAAAAAGACAAACGGCTTGAAATCAGTTTTAACCAGGATTTTTTACGCCAAACCCGTAATTCTGCTTACTTTAAATACGTTGACTTTAACTATTACAAGCTCCTGCGTCGTCCGGTTGCACGGCGTTTATTTGAGATTCTGACGCAGACCTTTAAATCAGCCAGTCAGTGGAAAGTCCCTTTGGTTGAGTTGGGTTTACAGCTGACGCTGTATAGTCGTAAACGCTCCCGTAAAGACGGCAGTGAAGATGAAGTTCTTTATCCCAGCGATGTGTTGACTGCAGTTAAGTCAGCCGTTAATGAAATTAATCGCCTGGCAACAGACGCTGAGTTGTTGCGCGAACTCGGTATGGATCCCCGTGAAGTCTATGCGGTGACTTATGAAGTGGATCGGAAACGCAAAACCATTGAGTTTCAGCGGGCCCCTCTGACCCATTTATTTGATCAGTTGACCCAGGATCCCGAGCAGCAGCAAAAGCCTGAAAGTTATGAAGAACCTCGTTTAGAAGAACTATTGAGCTTTTTAAAGCGCAACTCACGGCCTTTGCGTGAACTTGTCAGCAAATACTACCGCAGCCACGGTTATGACTACGTTAAATGGAATATTTTTTATGCCAATCGCAATGGCGCGCGTAATTATGTCAGCTATTTGAGGCTATGTTTACAGCATAATTGGGCTCAGGAATTCCGTGAAGAATATGAGCGGATGTTTGAAGCCAATGAACAAAAATTGGAAGAACGCAAAATCTCAGCTCTGATTCGTGTCGCGGAACAAGCCGATCATCTGCTAATGCCAGACGGTCAGAAGTTTAGAATTCGACGTGTCTTTCCCAATGGCGCAATTGAAATTTCCAGCCGTAGTTACAAAATGGACTTTGTGCTATCACCCGCTCAAGCTTATGCCTGCCGCTTTGAACGAGAAAATCCTGAGCCAGAGCGTCGCCGTGGTCGCAAGCCCAAAGCCGGCAGTTTAGGCGCCTAAGGCAGTTGTAATTTAGCCTGACAGCCTGGATTTAAATTTGAAAAAGAAATGCTGGCTCCCATTTGGGCTGCATAATGGGAGCTGATTAGCAGGCCGAGTCCCAGCCCTTTTTCACCATTTGTGCCGGGTTTGACTGTTTCTGGCAGATGAGTTCCCAGTTCTTGCATTTCTGTCTGAGTCAGGCCTGGGCCCAAATCACTGACAACAAGCGTCTTTTCGTCTTTGAGGCTAATCTGCAAACGGCTATTGTCAGAGCTGTATTTTAATCCGTTATGAATCAAGCTGCCGATTATAAAGCGCAGCGGCTCAAGCGGGGCATTGAGTAAGACCGTATCAGGAATACTAATCTCAACCTGAATCTGTTTACGATTGGCGAGATCTTTACAGCGACCGGCGGTGGCGCGTACTAAATCAGCGAGTTGTAAAGGTTGGCTGCGGGGGGGGAAGTTGTTTTTTTGAAGACGCTGCCAGCGACCAAAGTGATCTAAAGCCTGGCGGGTATCTTGAACCTGAGTTTGAAGCGTTCTTACCCCTTGCTGAAGCTGAGGATTGAGCTGGCCCTGTTGGTCTAAAACCTGCAGCATGAGATGCATATTGTCAATTGGTTCTTGCAGATGAGCAGATAAAAGCTCACTCAGCCGCATATTGATGAGATAAACATCCTGAAGCTGTAAATGCTGACGGCTAATTTGGGCAAGCAGATTTTCTTGTGCTAAAACATAGCGCCGTTGCTCCATTAATTGCATGACCTGATTGGCCAGGGTTTCAAGGGCTTTGCGCTGGTAGTCGCTGAGTTGGCGGGGTTTTTTATCTAGTACACAAAGCGTTCCGATGCCGTGACCATCTGTTGTTTGGAGCGGGACACCAGCATAAAAGCGAAAATGAGGGCTATCAGAGACCAGTGGATTAGAGCTGAATCGCTCGTCTGAACTTAAATCAGTAACAATCAGGGGGTTAGGTTCAAGAATAGCGTAAGAGCAAAATGCCTGTTCACGCGGAATCTCTGTCACATCAAGCCCGACTCGAGCTTTTGACCAAGCCCGCTCGCGGTCTATCAGCGAAATTTGGGATATCGGCACCTGACAAATATCAGCAGCTAGCTGCACAATTTCATCATAGCTGGGCTCAGGTGGCGTATCAAGAATTTGGTAACGCTCAAGTGCAGATAGACGTTCTGGTTCACGTGAAGATGTTTGGACAGGGGCAGACATCAGAGATCCTTAAGATTGGTTTTAAACGGACTATAGTCAAATTATCTGAATACTCAGACGAAGACTTGCTAAACCTGATTTAAACATACCTTGTGTGGTCTATATTTGCTAAGACTTTTTAAGCAGCTGTTTTGCTAAGTGCTGCTTTAACACGCCGAAAGCCCCCGTAAGGGGGCTTTCGGTTTCTCTCTTCTACGCTATCGGGCAATCAATCTCTCTCTACGCTAATCGGGCTCTTATTATGCTGACGTCCTAAAAGTTAGGGGCTTACCGGCAGCTGGATGATAAAAATCAGCTCAGGCTGCCGGATAAGGGCTTAACGACGAGGATTGGCCAGTTGCACGGTGCCGGCGGCCTGAACCAGGCCGAGCCAGCTGGCGCGGGTGGTGTTCCACATGGCTTCAACTTCAGAGTAAGAAGGACGGAAGCTCTGTCCGACTTCCATACCCATTGAGAAGGCGCCATGTTTTTCATAACCATAGTCGTCGGTGGTGCCAGAGGTCGGGTACAGCAGCTCAAGGCTGGTGCCGCCGGAGTAACCGTGACGAGCAAAGGTGTTCTGATAAATGGCTTTATACTGAGCGGCTTCAGGAATAGTTTTTTCGCTGTAGCCGAGCGGCCAGAAGAACATTTCGCCGTAGGCGTGAACGTCAACTGAAGCGCGGATATTGGGCTTGCGGGTATACATCGCCTGAACAGCCTGTGTTTCTACTTCAGAAGCTGCGCGGGGGCCGCTGTAAGTCTCACTGCCGGGGCTGGTCAGACCATTCAGCCAGCTGCTGGGAGCGTTCAGACACTTGTAGTTCCAGCAAGAGTCAAAGTTGCGGTTTAAGTCGATGCCGCGGCCGTTCATGTTTTTACGCTGCCAGGCATTGCCTTTTTCAACTTCAACACGACCATCTACGTTGACCATCGGCAGCAGGATCACTTCACGAGTGTCCATCAGCTGGGTGATCTGGGGATCTTTGCCATATTTGCTGGTCATTTCATTGGCGATTTTCATCGCCAGTTCAACCGGAGCCAGTTCACGAGCATGAACACCAGCGGTCATCATAAAAGCCGGTTTGGCGGTGCGGACGTTTTTATTGGTGATTGAAATTGCCCAGATGTCGTTGTTGGGAGCCTGGCCGGTGGATTTCAGATAAGTGTCGCCGACGTCTTCCAGAGTAACCAGCTGAGGATACTGAGCAGCCAGAGCTTTTAACTTTTCGACCATCTGACCATAAGTCATATAGCCAGTCGGCAGACCTGCGCGGTCGTCCATACGCGCTTCAACAATTGGGGTAACCTGAAGGCCCATGGCGCGGAGCTGGACTTGCTGTTCAGCGGTGACGCGAGCTTTAGCTGTGCGCTGAGAAGCGTTGGCACCAAAAAGGTCGATGCCGGAAGTCGCGGCTTGAACAATCTGATTTTTATTCTGCCAGCGCAGAGCAACAGTGGTCTGTGGCAGACCGCGAACTGGCGTGTTCAGACCCTGAACATTGCCGGTTGCTTGCTGCGTGTTGGGACGAAAAACAGTTGGGCCGTTGGAGCAGGCAGCCAGAGTCAGGGCGGCCAGAGCCACCAGACTGGAGCGCTTGAGAGTCGAATTCATACGGAACCTCAGCTTGTAGTATTATCTGCAGTTTACGACGGTTTGGCCCGGTCCTGAAGGGCGCAGGCAAAGCAACGGAAGGCGCTAGATCTTCTATCGGGTTAACTAAAGATAAACTTGCGTTTAATCTTTAGTTTTCTCTTTTTAGCCGATCTTAATACAGATGGTTTGCCGCAAGGGGCCCGTTTGGGGTTTGCGGCCCGGTGAGTTAATCAGGGCTTCTGCACTAACTTTATCACAGGCATCTTTAACCTTTTCAAGCAGTTCTTCTCGGCTGCTGCGTTTGCCAAGCTGGCGCAACACTTCGAGACTAACTTGCTTGCTGACGGTTTGTTCAGGCTGAAAGCGAGAATACGCTTCGGTCCTGCTCTGGCGAATCGCCAGTAATTCACTGGCGTCGAGCATGGCTGTGGCCCGAACTTTTGGGGATTGGGAACGTCTTGCTTTGCGGACTTGCCGCTCTTCACCGTGAAGCAGACCCGTCCGGCTGCGAGCATCGCGCTGGAGGTAGACAACATTACTGCTTTGGTGAGTTTTCACCTCGTTGAGGCAGTGAGCATCAGAGAGTTGAGCAGAACTCAGGCAGGATTCGGTACGCCCAAGGCAGGAAGAAACGGGCTGAATCTCTGTTTGACTAGAGTAATGATTGTCGGTGGGCTCATCACCGACAAATTCAAAAGTCAGCATGCGCTGGGACTCGATGGGGCGGGGAACGGCTTGACGCACGCTTTTGTAGGCCCATCTATCGAGAATATTTAAAACCTGCTGCATACTGTTGCTCTCTTTAAGAATCTTATGTCTGGATTAATTATAGTTAATCCTTGTTAAGACTTGCTTAACCTAAACATAATTTATCAGAGCTTCTTGGGGGCTGTAAAGCTTTGGCGGAGAATTCCCGGAGAATTCTCATCAAACTCTCAGGAAGCAGGCTGAAATGAGGACTGAAGAAATTGCTTTTTTAAGCTTAAATTCAATCATCAAGCTGATTCTGACTGGATTTTCTGAGCGGGTTCTATTTAATTCGCTTTATTTAAATTAAAAAAGGAGAGAAGTCATCTGACTAAAAGTGTTAGACGCGCACAACCTGACGAACGCCCAGACTCAGCTGACCGCTGGAAACGGTCTGGACACGCCCGCGAATCCGGACCGCTGTGCGGTTTTCCAGACCCGGTAATTGTGTCAGCACACGTCCAGAGTCACTGAGCAGGAGCTGTTCGCCGCTGCGCAGCAGCAGCAAAGCACCCGTGCGCTTAGGTGAATAGATGCCGTTAAGTTCAACTTCTTCGCCAAGTAAGCCGCTGATTGAAGTCCGCAAGTTCTGATTAAAGGATTGCGGTGGCTGCTGAACCAGCACAGGGCGAGCAGGAGCCAGAGGTTGAAGCGGGGCTTGACTGGCACAGCCGCTAAGGGACAGAGCCAGAGTTAAAGTCGAAAGCAGAGAGACAATCTTCATCACGGGACGCATGGGAAAATTTAACCTTTGATTAACCTTGTGTTTACTTCATCATCATAACCCCAATATTCAAAATATGTCAATTAAAACCATAAAATAACCTATTGTATATATTTATGTTTTCTGATGGTAATGTTAGAAAATTTTAAATGCTTCATGTGTTAAAATTTCTGCCATTACAGTGATGGCGAAAGGATCCAGTGATGGCTCATATTCTCAGCGTTGACGACGATCCCGATGTATCAAACCTCCTGCGGATGCTGCTCCGCCAGCAGGGTTATGAAGTAGATACTTTTCATGATGGCTATGAAGCCTTGCGTAAACTTGAAGAAGGTGTTTTATCTCCTGACCTGATCTTGCTTGACGTTGATATGCCCGTCATTGATGGCTATGGTGTTTGTGAGCGCCTGCAGGCACATCCAAAATGGTGCCTAATTCCCACTGTGTTTTTAACGGGCTCTAGTACAGAAGCTAATCGTCTGCGGGCTTTTCAGCTTGGGGCTGTCGGCTTTTTATCTAAGCCTGTTGATCCTGATACCCTGCCTCCTCAAATCGAGAAATTTTTAAAAGTAGGTGAAAGCTGGCGCCAAAGCTTTGCTGCTGGCCCTGCCCCTGAAACTCCCGCCGCTGAAACGAGTAAACCAGCTGAAAATAGCCTGGCTTCTACTGATCCAACTGTTCTGCCTGTTCCGCTTGTAAAGCCTGAAGCTTCGCTTACAGGCCCGCCAAAACCTTCAAACTTACCGGTGGTTTCCGCCAGACAACATGCTGTGGGTCATTTACCAAAGAGCTCTCAACATCTGACAGCAGCTAATCAGAACTCCCAGGCCCTGGATTTACCCGGCCGGCCGGCTCAGTCTCAGGCTGGCGGTAAAAAAACAGGTGCTGCTCGTGGATTAGTAACCTTTGCAGGTTTTAAAGATTATTATGCTGAACAGACTGGCCGGGCTTTACCTGACGGTCTCTTGCCTGCCCAGCTCTATGAACAAGCCGCTAATCAAGGCATTGGCCCGACTCAACTGGCTCGTTATTTATCTGAATACTGTAGCCTGGATTATCTTGAAGACTTAGATGCTGACAAAGTTAAGCTGGGCGTCTTGCCTGCTCCTTTTTGCCGCCGCTATCACGTCGTGCCGATTCGTGAAGAAGATAAAACAGCTTTTGTTATTAGCCATCCATTTGAAATGGAGCTGGAAGACACCCTTCAGCGCTTTGGTCGAGCTAAACGCTATTTGGCTGAGCCCGACCGGATTCAAGCTTTACATAGCGGTCAGGGCGTGCGCCGTCCAACTGAGTCGATTCCATTAAATCTGGAAGATGTTGTCGATGAGGTTCAGACCCGTTATCAGGGGGATGAACCCGATGTTGCCATGGGTGAAGTCACAGATGAAGATGCCGCACCCTTAATTCGTCTGGTCAATCGTTTAATTGAAAACGCTTACAGAATGCGGGCTTCAGATATTCATATTGAACCCGCTGAAGCCGCTGTGGTCGTCCGTTACCGCATCGACGGAGATTTGCGTGTGGTTTCTCGTCTGCAGCCACCGACGCTGATTCAGCCGCTGGTTGCGCGGCTTAAAATCATGAGTGGTTTAAACATCAGTGAACGCCGTCTGCCCCAGGACGGCCGCATTGTGTTTAAAGAATATGGCAATCGCCAAGTCGATATTGACTTACGTGTGGCAACAGCCCCGATGAATTTTGGTGAAAAAGTGGTTATGCGTATTATCGACAAGCAAAAAACCACTTTGCCGCTTGAGGCACTGGGCTTTTCACCCCGTAATCTCTTGCAGTACCGTCAGCATCTGAGCACGCCTTACGGCATGATTTTGCACGTCGGACCCACAGGCTCAGGTAAATCCATGACGCTTTATGCGGCATTAAATGAAATTAACCGGGCTGAAATTAATATTCAGACCGCTGAAGACCCGATTGAATACACCTTGCCAAATATCAACCAATTACAGGTTAAGCCCGAAATTGGTCTGACCTTTGCGCGGGCTTTGCGCTCTTATTTGCGTCAGGATCCAGACGTGATTCTGGTGGGTGAAATCCGTGATCGCGAAACAGCTCATATTGCGGCTGAAGCTGCGCTGACGGGTCACTTGCTGTTGAGCACGCTGCATACTAACGATGCAGCTGCAACGTTGACCCGTCTGATGGAAATGGGCATTGAGCCCTTTATGGTTTCAGCTTCAGTTGTCATGATCTGCGCCCAGCGTCTGCTGCGTCGCCTTTGTGAAGAATGTGCTCAGACGGCAGAAGCCACACTGGCCCAGAAACAAATGCTCAACTGGCCCTTAGATAAACCGCTGACGGTTTATAACGCAGTTGGCTGTGAACGCTGTGACAATATCGGCTATCGGGGTCGAATTGGGGTTCATGAGCTGATGGTGCCCTCTGAAGTTGTAAGAAATCTGATTACTGAGCCTGGTATGACGGCTGAAACACTTAAACGTCAGGCTGTTAAAGAAGGCATGACGACTTTGTTCTGGGACGGTGTTGATAAAGCCTTACAGGGCCTGACCAGCTTAGAAGAAGTTGCGGCTCGTGTGCGCGCTGATGACTTTGACAGTCGTCCAACCTGGTGGCTAAAGCAGATCGGCACTTAAGTCCAGGCCCATTTAAATTGTTTGTAAAGAGCCCGTTTTTCTGAGTCATTATGCTAAACAAGGCATGTTGAAATAAAGAAAAACGGGCTCTATCTTCTAATCCTCTAAATTCTCTATTAAATCCCTATTCACCTGGTGGTATCTGGCTTTAGCGCTTGTCTAGAATAATCTTATAACCAAGAAAAACAGGATATTCGGAGGAACAAACCATGCCAGTTACTGCTTTTACCTTACTCAAAAAAGATCATCGTGCGGTTGAGAAGCTGTTTGCTCAGATTGAAAAACTCGACGCTGGATCTGCAACTCGCAAACAGCAGTTGTTTAAACAGCTCAAATCTGAGCTTGAGATTCATGCCCGGCTTGAAGAGGCTTTGCTTTATCCCCTGCTCAAAGAAGCTGATAAAACGCATAAAATGACTTTAGAAAGCTTTGAAGAACATCATCTGATTGAAAAGCTCTTAATCGAGCTTTCGACTCAGCCAATTACCGAAGAGTGGGATGCCAAACTGACTGTGCTGAAAGAAAACGTTGAGCATCACGTTAAAGAAGAGGAAGAAGATCTCTTTCCATCAGCGCAAAAAGTGCTCGACCGCGAAACGCTTGTTAATCTCGGCAAGCAAATTCAGCTTGAAAAGAAAAAGCTCGAAGCCACCATTATGGTTGCCGCCTAGCCTTTAGCTTTACTCTCTATGATTTCAGGGTTCCTTAAAACAAGCTTGTTTTAAGGAACCCTGAATGTTTTTAGAGACTGTGTCTTAACAAGTCAAAAGCCAGCAGGATCAAGCTGCCACTTAACAGCGTGTTATGATAGCCAAATCTTTGTGCTTGAGGTTTTTATGAAAATCGCCGTCTGGCTGCGCCGTCTGCGTTTGCCGCTGATGCTCTTGGTATTTGTAGCCCTAGCGTGGCTATTAGCCAAAGATTTTTCTGGCGCTGATTTTCAGAAGCTCTTGGCTCAGGCTGATTTAGCTTTATTGATCCTAGCTGGCTTGCCTAGTTTGATTGCCTTGTTATTCAAAGGGATCCGGCTGTGCTGGTTAGGGGAAGGACTGGGCTTTAAACTCAGTCTTTGGGAAGGGATTAAGTACCAGGTGATTGCCATTTCCCTTGCGATGCTGACTCCAGGACGAGCAGGCGAGTTTAGTAAAGTCTTGCTGCTAGCTCGCCATGATTCGCGCCAAATGGGTGCCGGTACTTTAGCGGTATTATTGGAGCGGATTCAGGATTTAGTCGTCTTAGGTCTTTTGTCTCTGATGTTTTGTGTTTTACATTTACATAATGGGACTCTTAGCCTGGCCCTTGGCCTGATGATTGTGCTCTTACTGGGTTTAGGAGCTGTCTTGCTACGGCTTGCCAGTCGTGATGCCTCACGTTTACATCATTTGATTCCCTTACGCCTACGTGGTCTGATGGGAGATATTCCTAATTTGCAGATCCATCGCTTAGTGCTGCAAACCCTGCTGACAGGTTTGATTTGGTGCTTAGAAGGCGTGGCCCAATGGCTGATTTTACAATCAGCGGGTTTTCAGGCGCCTTTTTTACCCGTTTTGGGGATTAGCGCGCTGATGTCGATAGCTTCAGTCTTAAGTCTGTTGCCGGTAGGCTTAGGAACCGTTGAACTATCAGCATTAGTCTTATATGGTGGCAGTCTAAACGTTCCGCAGGCGGGTGTACTTTATTTAGTTGCGGCTTCGCGAGTTTTAAGCCTGACACCTTTATTTGGCTTATTTGGGCTGATTGCGCTAACAGACAAAAGCCTGCTCCGTAAAGTCCGTTCAAGCGCTAAAAGCCAAGTTGACGAAGCTGATTTAAACAAACCATCTGCACTTGATGAAGGTCAGACTAGTCGCGGCGCAGAATCAGCGTCTGGGCCTGTTCAAGCTCAGGAGCGCTGACAACAGCCTGTAGACGCAACTCTAGCAAATCTTTGATTTCCGCAGCGTTGACGCTAAAAGTCTGGCTATTGAGGCCAGTATGTGAGCGAAAGCTCAGGCTACGTTCAGCCTGACCCTGACGCTGAAACTTGAGATCAAGAGCGCCTGGATGCTGGCTGGCATAAACCAGCTCCAGACGGCGGCTGTCAGGGCTTACGGCTGATTGGGTGTCAGCATCGATAATTCGGACTGGTTGATTCAAAGCCAAAACGCCGCTTTTAGCCTGGCCTTGCAGATCAAAAAGGCCCAGATAACGATTAACAGGTTGGTTGCGAATGACGGGCACATCGCTGAGTTCAGGATAGTCATGAAGATTCCAGGCAATGGTGCCCTGCAGACCCGCTTTAGCAGCACCGGCTAAAATGGCGTTGAGATAGTTGTATTGATGAGCCGGGGGATGGCCATCCCCCGGGCGATCAGACCAGGTATGAAAACCAAATTCACCGAGCACAGCGGGTTTATCGCCAAAGCGTTGTTTAATACTGGCAGCGGTTGAAGCAAAGTTTGCTTCGGGGCCATAGTAGTGAAAAGTCAGATAATCCAGCGATTCTGTTTCGCTGCCCATTTGAGCTGCGTCTGCATAACTGGCGGTAATGGGATGCTGAGAGTCTAGCTTATGCAGATGACTGGCCATCCGGCTGACCCAGTTTTTGACGGTCTCCGTGCCATTGGCGGGGTAGTCCAGATCACTTTCGTTTTTGAGGTCCCAGGCCAGCAGAGCTTGATGATTGCCCACTGCTGCATACAGGTGATTGAGATGGGCTTCTGCAGCACGGTCATGTTCAGGGGCATATTGCTGATACTGATCAAAGAGCGTCACCACAACTTTTAAACCCTGGCTCTGCGCCTGGTTTAGAAAGTTCTGTAAATAAGCCATTTGTTCAGATTTTAAATCTGGGCCGCCAAAGAGCTCATAAAAGACAAAGATTCTGACGCTGTTAAAGCCCAACTGGCGTACCTGGCTGAGGTCGCGGGTGACGGCGGCTGCATCATAATGTGTCCAGAAGCGATTCCAGGGATTTTGCTGAGGATAATAATTGATGCCGTTGAGCTGGGTGTTCAGGCTGGCGCGCACAGCAGCAGTTGGAGAATGAAGCTGAGGATGAAGCTGGGGGCTGGCTTGAGGAAGCGCTGAGGCCACGGCCATACTCAGTGGATTCGACTCTGTCTGAGCTTTAGCTGCTTTTGTTAGCGCCAGGCGTTTAACCGGGCTGGGGAGCTTTTTAGCTGTCAGTTTTAAGTCTTCAGTATGAAACATAACTGAACGGGTCAGGGCGGCTGGCGAGACAAACGTGGTCTGGCCACAGGCGCTTAACAGCATCATGCCGATTAAGCCAGCTAACGGTGTTCTGATCTTTACGCTTTTCCCCACGTTCCCGCTCTCAACCTTAAGTCTTTTTAAGTTTTTGCCCTGTCTTTAGTTTAGACATGTTTTA
>CAJYHH010001208.1 GCA_913773825.1 Candidatus Sericytochromatia bacterium
GGGCGGCAATATTTTTAATGCTGATCGCACTGAATTTACCCTGAATCGTCCAGAAGCGATTAAAGGTCTACAGCAAGCGGCTGATTTACGCTTTAAATATCACGTTGCGCCTACCGCTGCTGAAACCGGCAGCTCTGCGATGGCTCAGCTATTTCAGCAGGGCAAGCTGGCAATGTTTTTATCAGGCCGCTGGTCTGTACCAGGATTCCGCAAAGATGTGGGTTTCCGTTGGGACATTGCCTCTTTTCCCAAAGGTTCAGCTGGCTCCATTGTAGATGCTGACGCTTCAGGCTGGGTGATCTCAAAAAACGCTGCAGCGCCTGAAAAAGCTTGGCAACTGATCGAGTTTTTGGCGAGTAAACAATCTGCTGAAGCCTTTACCCGCTCTGGGTTGATTATTCCTGCCAATAAAGCTGTGGCTGAATCGCCTGTTTTTCTCAATCCAGGTCAGCATCCCAAACAGGCAAAAGTCTTTTTAGATGCTATGGGTACAGGCATTGCCACGCCCACAATGCCTTACTGGAATGTCGTTACAGATGAATTAGACCGCGCCCTGGAGCCCGTTTGGGAAGGCCGTGAAACGCCCGACATTGCGCTCAAAGACATCGATAAAAAAATCAAGCCCCTGCTCTAAACACGCTTTAGTTCTTCAAAGCGCAAAAGCTGCTGGGATGTTAATTGATTTCTTCGGGCTTAATATGAATAATCGGGCCCGTACCGGCGTTTTTGCCTGAGCGAGTCTCTTTGACCGGATCTTCACCGGGCCAGTTGCTCTGGCCCCATTTACCTTGCTCAAAGGGTGAAGAGCCGTCCAGCCCTTTGGCGCGCTGAAATCCGCCCATTCCGCTCATATCTGCCATACCGCCTAAATCGTTTCTGAGCTGTTCTTCAAATTGGCGTGAGAGATTTTTAATCTTATGGCGAAACCAAAACCAGGCGATCAAGCCTAGCAGCAATAAAACCGCAACGGCGACCAGTGCGCCTGCTAGCAGATAGGGCAAATAAAGAATCACTATGGCAGCAATCATGCCAAGTGAGACGGCGTATAAAACCCTGTTGAGCTGATTCATGCCCTCATCATAACACTCGTACAAAGTTTTGGGTGCTGAGTTAAGTGTTTGTAGCAGAGCCGTAGGCGATGCGTGCACGGCACTTATGCAGAACCGAAGGTTCTGTCGCGTGAGTGGTGGGTGTAAAAATTTAAGAAGTGCGTTTTCTGGTTCTTAAACCCATCGCCCAATACCCATAACCCACCACCCATATAGTATGCTAATGATCATGAGTTCGACTGACCTCTCGTTCACCCGTAGCGAAGATCGGCTGACGGAGCTGCAGCAGCGCTTAGTTAGCCTACAGGCCTCACTTAATCGCGTCATTCTCGGTAAACCCGAGGTGATTGAATTAATGCTTGTGGCTTTGTTAGCCGAGGGCCATATTCTGCTTGAAGATATTCCTGGGATTGGCAAAACAACTTTAGCCAAAGCCTTTGCGCGGACTTTAGACTGTATGTTTCGCCGGATTCAATTTACCCCTGATCTATTGCCCAGTGACGTAATTGGCGCTTCGATTTATCACCCGGCAGATCAAAGCTTTCATTTTCAAAAGGGCCCAATTTTTACTCAGATTCTGATGGCCGATGAAATTAATCGGGCTTCACCCCGGACGCAGGCCAGTTTGCTCGAAGCGATGGCTGAGTGCCAAGTCACTTTTGAAGGCCAACGCACTTTATTGGGGCCACCGTTTATGGTAATTGCAACCCAGAATCCAGTTGAATACCAGGGAACCTACCCCTTGCCCGAAGCTCAACTGGATCGCTTTATGATGCGCTTAGAGCTGGGTTACCCAGACCCCAGCCGTGAGCTCGATATGTTATATGCCCAGCTGGATACTCACCCGCTTGAGGATGTGCGACCGGTGCTAAGCCCTGATGATTTAAGGCATTTACAGCAGCAGGTGCATCAAGTTCACGTGGCCAGAGATGTTGCGGTTTATCTTTTAAAAGTGATTGAGCTGACGCGCTCACGCCCGGCTGAAATCCAGCTGGGGGTCAGTCCTCGCGGCAGTTTGTCGCTGTTTCAGGCGG
>CAJYHH010001209.1 GCA_913773825.1 Candidatus Sericytochromatia bacterium
GCAGATTGATAGTTCTCAGTTGCCAATCGACAGCCGGAGTGCCGTTGTAGCTTAAGGTATCAACTAAGACATGGTTGCAATAAACTTCAAAGTGTCTGAATGCCTAAACCTTAGCCTTCATCGTTAACATTTAAAACCTAGGCCTGAGCTATAACAAGAGAATGGGGTGTTTATCTAAAGCTCAATTTACATTATTCGTATTCAATTGAGCTTTTTGAGCAGCATAAATGGAGATAAGAAATTTTTATGTACTACGAGCTGCAGGACAACATCGAGCAGCCCGCTTTAACGCGCGCCCAGTCTGGTCGTTTTTGAGCAAAATGCTCAGCATCAGGCTGC
Organism: Candidatus Sericytochromatia bacterium; assembly: GCA_913773825.1. Lineage (GTDB taxonomy): Bacteria > Cyanobacteriota > Sericytochromatia > UBA7694 > UBA7694 > CAJYHH01. Next base: position 340 of record CAJYHH010001209.1, read on the forward strand.
TCAGTATAGGGATTTTTAAGCACACGCTGTAAGGCTTTAAGCTGACTTAAATCACCCGCAGTGGCTCGATCAATGGCCTCTTGGGCGAGATAATTGCGCAGTACATAAATCGGGTTAACGGCGTTCATTTGTTCACGGCGCTGTTTGAGTTCTGCTTCTGCTGTGGGTAGGGCTGCCACATAATCAGTGAGCCAAGTTTGCCATTCGTCTTGAAAATCAGCAAAGCCTGCTTCTGTGTAAAAAGCCTCTTTAAGGGTAACCAGCTGGGGCTGAGTGACAGATAGATCGGCTAAACGTCTAAAGAAAATCGTCATATCCACTTCTGATTTTTGCATCAGCGAATACACCCTTGAGACGAGGGTTTCTTCCCGTTCAGCTAATTGATTGTGTTTGGCAAAGCCAAATTTAGCGGCAGTAAATTCCTGATGTTTTGCGGTATAAACGTCTAAATAGCGCTCAAGCCCTGCTTCTAAGGAGCTTTTTTCTTCAAAGACTTCACCTAAAGCTGATGCTAAAACCGCCAGGTTCCAGTAAGCAATTTGGGCCTGATTGCCAAAGCGATAGCGGCGCTGCTGGCGGTCAGTGGTATTGGGTGTCCAGCTGGGGTCAAAGTTATCGATCCAGCCATAGGGGCCATAATCAATCGTCAGGCCTAAAATTGACATGTTATCTGTGTTCATCACGCCATGGACAAAGCCAACGCGCATCCAGTGAGCAATCATAACCGCCGTGCGTTCACAGATCTGCGCAAACCAGGCAGCGCGTAAGGCTTCACCTTCGCCGGTCAGTTCAGGATAATCACGCTTGATTGTAAAATCAATCAGTTGTTTTAAGAGCTCAGGTTCGTTATTGGCCAAGAGAATTTCAAAATGGCCAAAGCGCGTAAACGAAGGCGCCACGCGGCAGACAATGGCACCCGGTTCTTCCTCTGGGTGACCGTCATAAAACATATCGCGCATGACCTGATCACCGGTTAAAACTAAACTCAGGGC
>CAJYHH010001210.1 GCA_913773825.1 Candidatus Sericytochromatia bacterium
GTTTGCCTTCTGAACCGACCTCTCGCGCGACGCGGGTAACTTCACTGGCAAAGCTGTTCAGCTGGTCCACCATGGTGTTAATGGTGTTTTTAAGCTCTAAAATTTCGCCTTTAACATCGACCGTAATTTTGCGCGAAAGATCCCCGTTGGCAACCGCCGTTGTCACCAGCGCGATATTTCGCACCTGGCCGGTCAGATTACTCGCCATCATATTGACCGAATCGGTTAAGTCTTTCCAGGTGCCGCCCACCCCCGGCACATAGGCCTGGCCGCCTAATTTACCCTCAATGCCAACCTCTCGGGCCACGCGGGTAACCTCACTGGCAAAAGAACGCAGCTGTTCCACCATTGTATTAATAGTCTCTTTAAGCTGCAAAAATTCCCCTCGGACATCGACTGTAATCTTACGCGACAGATCCCCGTTGGCAACCGCTATTGTGACTTCAGCGATGTTTCGCACCTGACCGGTCAGGTTATTGGCCATCATATTTACATTATCGGTCAGGTCTTTCCAGGTACCGGCTACCCCTCGCACCTCAGCCTGGCCACCCAGTTTGCCTTCGGTACCGACCTCTCGGGCTACGCGAGTGACTTCACTCGCAAAGCTATTCAACTGGTCCACCATGACGTTAATGGTGTTTTTAAGCTCTAAAATTTCGCCTTTAACATCCACTGTAATTTTGCGAGAGAGATCCCCGTTGGCAACAGCGGTCGTCACTTCAGCGATATTTCTGACCTGGCCGGTCAGATTACTCGCCATCATGTTGACCGAATCGGTTAAGTCTTTCCAGGTGCCAGAGACCCCTTTGACCTCTGCTTGTACACCCAGTTTACCTTCCACCCCAACCTCTCGGGCCACCCTCGTGACTTCACTGGCAAAGCTATTGAGCTGATCTACCATCACGTTGATGGTTTCTTTAAGCTGCAAGAACTCGCCGCGAACATCAACCGTGATTTTGCGCGACAGATCGCCATTGGCAACCGCCGTTGTCACTTCAGCGATATTGCGCATCTGGCCGGTCAGATTACTGGCCATCATATTCACTGAATCAGTTAAGTCTTTCCAGGTTCCGCCCACGCCGATAACTTCAGCCTGACCGCCTAATTTCCCTTCAGTGCCCACTTCTCGGGCCACGCGGGTAACTTCACTCGCAAAGGTTCCAAGCTGCTCGACCATGGTGTTCATGGTGTTTTTAAGCTCTAGGATCTCACCTTTGACGTCTACGGTGATTTTACGCGACAGATCGCCATTGGCAACCGCAGTGGTTACTTCGGCAATGTTTCTGACCTGAGCCGTCAGATTACTCGCCATCATGTTAACCGAGTCAGTTAAGTCTTTCCAGGTTCCAGCAACTCCCCGGACCTGCGCTTGCCCACCGAGTTTACCTTCGGTACCCACTTCTCGGGCCACGCGGGTGACTTCACTGGCAAAGCTATTAAGCTGGTCCACCATCGTGTTGATAGTGTTTTTGAGCTCTAAAATTTCACCTTTGACATCGACTGTGATTTTACGCGACAGATCGCCATTGGCAACCGCAGTGGTTACTTCGGCAATGTTTCTGACCTGGCCGGTTAGATTACTGGCCATCATGTTGACGTTATCAGTCAGGTCTTTCCAGGTACCGGCTACGCCGCGCACCTCGGCTTGAACCCCCAACTTGCCTTCAACGCCCACTTCTCGGGCCACACGGGTGACTTCACTGGCAAAGCTGTTCAGCTGGTCGACCATGACATTTATTGTGTCTTTGAGCTGCAGGAATTCGCCGCGAACATCAACTGTGATTTTGCGCGACAGATCGCCATTGGCAACCGCAATTGTCACCTCAGCAATATTTCGCACCTGAGCCGTCAGATTTGACGCCATCATGTTAACAGACTCAGTCAGGTCTTTCCAAGTGCCTGACACCCCTTTGACTTCAGCCTGACCACCCAGTTTGCCGTCCATACCGACTTCACGCGCGACGCGGGTAACTTCTCCGGCAAAGCTATTGAGCTGTTCGACCATGGTATTAACCACTTTGGCTGTCTGGGCAAACTCACCTTTTAGGGGCAGACCTTCTATTTCCATGGCCATGCGCTGACTCAGATCCCCTTTGGCAACAGCCCGAATCACGCGACTGACTTCGGTTGTGGGCTGAACCAGATTGGTAATCAGGGAATTAATCGAGTCAATATAGATTTTCCAGCCACCACTTACATCTCCAAGCGAGGCGCGCTGAGAGATTCGGCCTTCTTTACCGACGGTTTCGCTGACGCGTTGAAGCTCCTCAGCGAACTTTTCTTTCATGTCGATAATATCGTTGAGGGTGTCGTAGATTTTTCCGGTAAGTCCCGTATTATCCAGGGGTAAGCGAACTGTGAAGTCGCCTTTTTTAACTGCTGTCAGGACTTTTAAGACCTGTTTGGCGTCCAAGATATCGCTGTCTGGTGGCGTTTTAGCCGGCATGGCAGGGGGCTCTCTTTCTCCGGATGTTGTCAAACAACCTGAGATGGGCAGCCTGGATATGGGAGATTGGTGACGGCAGTTTAACACAGAAAGCAGGCCGTCTGCAGGCTATGTTATGCTTAGCCCCAGCCAATTTTCTCCCGGAGGCCCCATAATGGATTATCAACCCTTGCTCAAAGCACTGGATTTTGCCTTTGGCACCTATAGCGGAAACGGCGTTAACCATGCAGGAGAGCCGTTTGCCGGCACCTTCAAATTAGAGCCCATTTTAGCTGGCCGTGGTTTTCAGATCCGCTATCTGGCCACCGGTCGTGATGGAAACCTTTATCATCTTGAACATTCTCTAATTACGCCTGATGGCAACGGCGAACTCTGCCTTTGGAACTTCAACAGCAATGCAGCCGGCATGCTGCCCCACCGCTTAGAAGCCTTACGCACAGAGCCGTCTGTTGGTGCGCGCTTTTTATACGGTGATCCAGCTGAGTTCAACAGTTTCCGAGAACGCGTCACGCTGACCATCGAGCCAGACGGGGCCCTTAACTATGCTTATGCCTGGGGCCTGCCGGGCGATGAGTTTACAGAACGCTCCAGCCTGACGATGCGAAGAGGCTAAAACAGCTAGTAGCTAGTTGCTCGTCGCAGACAAAAAATCACTGACTACAAGCCACTGGCCACCAGCGGGCAGCTTTGCTGCCTTACCAGCGCCCACCCCCTAAGGTTGTGGCAAAGAACTGCTGAATTTGCTTAATGCCTTTGTCAAAGCCAGTGCGGCCCATATAGTTACCGGCGCGGAAAGCTTCAATGCGATTGGTATGCAGCTTGTAGATCATTTTGTCATTGGGCAGGATGTAGTCAGAGTCTTCGATTGTGCCGCTTTTTTTGGCAATAATATAGCTGAGTATATCCAGGGTTTCAAGCCGTGTCGCTTCTTTAAGCGCGTAAAACTTAGATTCTTGAATGATATCTTCGATATCGTTGCCATGAAAGGCGCCAGGCTCTGGCAGCACAGACGTGTCGACCTTACCGTGAATATCAGTAATTTTGGCAAAGAGCTTTTTAAAAGCTTCACAGTTGCGAACCAGCAGCTCTTGATCCGTGACAATGCGCGACTGTAAGCGAACGCTTGACTTGGTCAGCTCTAAGCCAATCCCCATTTGCAGGACTTCATTGGTACGTTCAATCATCGACATGGCGCGTGATAAATACGTGTACAGACGCGTAAAATGATGCTCAAGATAATCAGCGTCTTCAAGCAGATTGAGACGGCCCGCGCTCAACTCGATAAAGCCATCTTCAATATCATTATTGTCGTATTCGATATGTTTGGGAATGCCCATGGCTGGCATGAGATGATGCCACCACTCAGTATTGGTCAGCGGGCTAGACGAAATCAGGATGCCGCCGAATTCAATCTCGACGCGCTCAATGGGAACGAGATAGCCATAGGTCAAAGGATCAACCCGAAACTTAAAATCGTTTTCCCATTTGCCACCAAAGCCGATGGTGGTCTTGATCATTTCGCGGATTTCCATCGCCAACCCCGTCGCCAAAATCTGTCCGCCAATTCAGAGGCAGATGGTGAATTATAGCATAGGCCGTAAAGACGCAAGGCTTTGCGTCTCTACGGTTCAGGATGACGCATTTGACAGGGAAAATGAATCGTCCAGCGGGTACCGGGCTCGCGCTGCAAATCCCAACGGCCGTCAAGCTGACGGATTAATTGAACGATTAGCTGCATGCCCAGTGTCTGGGGAGCATCAGGATTAACCTCAGCCGCTAAACCCCGGCCACTGTCGCTGACGCTCAGACAAATTTGACCGTCATGCTGTTTCAGCTGAACTTGAACTTTCCGTTCGCCCCGCCAGTTGGGACCAAAGGCGTATTTAAAGGCGTTGGTTAACAGCTCATTGACTAATAAACCACAGGGAATCGCCTGATCAATATCCAGCAGCACGCGCTCTAAAGCAAAGACCAGCTTAATTTGCTCATGTGCCTGGCCACCGGGAGTATAGAGTTCACGGGTCAGATACTGCAGATATTCGGCAAAATTAACTTCAGCCAGACTTTCAGACTGATAAAAACCTTCATGAATCAACGCCATGCTGCGAATCCGGTTGCGCATTTCAGTCAGGGTTTCAGCAGCTGGATCCTGACCAAGTTTGCGACATTGCATATTAAACAGGCTGATAATGACCTGAAAATTATTTTTGACGCGATGGTGAATCTCACGCAGCAGAATTTCTCGCTCATGCAGCGCATTTTGAATTTTTTCTTCGCTGCGTTTACGGGCCGTAATATCCGTTACCAAGGCCATAGAACCCGCATAGTCTCCATACTCATCATATAAAGGACTGGTCGACATACTTGTCCACAGAGTCTGGCCCTGACGGGTGAGCAGTTTAAAATCATGAACTTCACTCACTCCATTTTTACGGCGTTCAAGGTTATCCAGACAGATTTGCAAACCCTCTTCGTCCATATAACTAAACAAAGATGTCCCCAAAACATCTTCAACCGTTTTACAACCCAGCATATCTGACATTTTTTGATTGGCAAAAGTGGTGCGGTTATTCACATCCACAATCCAGAAACCTTCTTCAGCCGTCTCAACAATCTGGCGATAAAGGGTTTCGCTTTTTTTAAGCGCACGCTCAGCCTGCTTGCGCTCAGTAATGTCTTCAACCAGCGCTAAAATACAGGTCTGACCACCAAAGCGAATCGGCGCCATGGTCAGCAGAGCTTCATAGGGACTTTGGTCTTTGCGCCTGAACCTGACTTCGCGACGATTGACAAAGCCCGTTGCCTGAAGCTCTTCTAACAAACCGTGTCTTTCTTCAGGCTGATAATAAAGCTCCGTGACAGAGCGAAGCTGTTCGATGTCTTCGCGCAGATACCCGCCTGGAGCTAAAATAGCGTCATTAAAAGCCAGCAGCTTGCCGTCCATCTGAGCTAAGCCAATTCCGACAGGCGCCAGCTCAAACAGCAAACGATACTGAGTTTCACGCTGCTGCAACGCGTCTTCAGCTTTACGGCGCTGCGTAATATCATGAATAATCGAAAACAGCAGCGCCTCACCGCCTATTTCAACCGGTGTAGAGTGAACTTCAACAGTTCGTACTTCACCACTGGCGAGGCGATGTAAAAACGTAAAGTAGTTATAGACACCCTGGCGAGCCCGCTGCAGTTCACGGGTTACTTCTTGATCTGTAAGCAGATTAATTTGCTGAATCCGCATGGACTTAATCACATCCCGCTCATAGCCGTAAAAACGACAGGCCGCTGGATTAGCATCTACAATCCGGCCACTGCCAGGGTGTAAAAGCAGCATCATCGCGTGGTGGTCTTCAAAAATCCGACGAAAGCCGGCTGCTACGCCAAACCGTTCAGCCGCTTCACGGTAGACACTCACGCGCTCACCCAACAAAACAATGCGCTGACGCAGCTCGGAAACTCTTAAAGGTCGCCAGACAAGCTCAACAGGCTGCTGGCCAGATGTTGGCGCCTCATCCATGTCCTCTGCCAGAACCATTAATAAGGGCCAGCGCAAATTAGACTCTGCATCACCACGCAGACTGCGAATCGTGGACTTAATCCAATCCAGATCATCACGGCCCAGATCAACGAGCAAAAGCCCCTCACCTGGCAAGGCCTGACCAGGCTTCCAAAGTGTTACAGATAAGCCCTCAAGACAAGCCTTAAGATCAGCAGCCAGATCATCGGCCATTGTCAGAACCAGAATCGAAGGAATCACCATGCAAGCCTGCTTTAAACTGATATGCCAAGGTATAGCAAATTGCCTGAAATAGCAAGAATACCAATGCTTATCCAACAGCGGCCCCGTTGACGTTCTGACAATCCTGCACCTAAACTTGGCCCATGAAACTAAGTGTAATTCTAACGACCTCACCTGGCCGTGAGCAAAATCTGGCTGGCTGTTTAACTCTTTTAGGCCGTCAGCAACATCTTCCTGATCAGGTGATTGTTGTTGATGATGGCTCAGCGGGCGGATTTGAGATAATTAAACGTTCAGAGCTCAAGCCAGATTATCTTTGGCGGCCCAATGACTGTCGGGTGGCGCTTTCGCGTAATCTGGGTGCAGAACAGGCCAAACACGAGCTATTAGTCTTTTTAGATTCAGATATGCTGCTCAATCCTTTAGGACTTACTGCTTATGTGGACTATTTTGAAAGCTTTCCCGATCATGCCCTGTACGGCTATTTTGGCTATGCACCAGAATATCGCGCCCGCTCTCACTTATTGACGGCTCCAGTCTTGACGTCCTCAGAGCATCAACACCAGGTGCTCTGGTGTGATAAACGCTTTGAGACGTATTCACCCGAAGGCTTAGTACCCGCCAGTAACATGCTGCGCTACCCGCATGAATGGGCCTGGAGCGGTAATTTTGCGCTTAAACGCGAGCGTTATTTTAACGTGGGTGGATTTGACCCTCGCTATCAGGGCTGGGGTGGAGAAGACCTGGATTTTGCCAATCGTTTAATCCAGACAACTGAGCTTCATTTTTTTCTTGATGCCTGGGCTGAACAGCAAGAACACACGCGCAGTGAGCGTTTTCATACTTTGCCAGACGAGCACAAAGAAATTCTCTACAGCTCTCGCTATGAGCAAGCGGCTTATCAAGCCCGCGTGATTTATTCAAGCAAAGGCTGGCAAAGTCTCAAAACAGCGATTGCAGATTATCTTAGCCAAAGCTAAGTTTTAAACTAAAACTGCACCGGAATCGCTTTGATATCTTCAATTTCAGCCACAGCTCCGGCTTCTTCCAGCAAGCGGGCACGGGTACTGCGAGTCAAAATGGTCAGAATCACTTCACGATCGACTTTTTCTTGCAGAATATCTTCTGGCAAAGGATGGGTCTTGATCATCTCACCGTGTTTTTCCAGATTCATCACCAATAGCGAAATCCGTACGGACTTCATCCGACAGGTTGCGTGCAAGCGCACATGTAACTCAAAGCAGCGATAGTTCTGAGCTTTGGCTTCTTGTATCAAATGCTGTTCAAGCGGGCTATAGCGCAGTTTCCAGTGCAAAGGTCCTTCTACCAGCTGATGATGACGAGGTGAGCTGCGCCGCTCGCGCATTTCTACAACCCGCTGTTTGTGTTCTTCCATCAGCTTTTGCAGGCGTTCTTTGGCTGAATCTGGCTGAGACGGCTGCTGCATCTGCTGGCGGGCATCCGCCATCCGCTTAATCCGTCCATGAACATCCGGAAAAGCCTGAATCACGCTCTCAAACGCCAAGCGGTTTAAGCGATAGGCCCTGACTGTGTTCTGAACTCGGACGGTCGCCGTGCGAGTTTCGCTATTGATCAGGGCCATTTCGCCAAAGATA
>CAJYHH010001211.1 GCA_913773825.1 Candidatus Sericytochromatia bacterium
GAACTTGAACAAGTGGCACCCAGTCTATTATTAGAAATTCAGGATCTGAGCTCTGAGCAGGAAAGCGGACAGGCTTCTGATTCAGAGTTGCAGCGTTTGCGTCAGGCGGGTCATCTGGCTAAAGTAAATTATGCCATGCTGGATCTGCAGACCGGTGAAGTCTACTGGAGCCAGGAGTTTTACGAGCTTTTAGGCCTGCGGCCTGGGACTGTCAAACTATCTAAGTTTGAATACGTGCTCAAACAATTTATCTATCCCGAAGACCAGGCTTTGGTTACCGAAACTATAGATGGTTTGATACACAGTGGCGGGGGCTCCAGGACGCTAAGGTTTAGGGTTGTCCGCAGTGATGGCCAGATTCGCTTAATTCAGGCGCAAGTGGATCTGTTAACAGATCCAGACAAACGACCGATCAATTTGATTGCTTATCATCTGGATCTGACGCCGTATCTGGAAACCAGTCTTCAGCTTCAGTTGGTCCACCAGCATCTGAGCGAAAAAAGCCGCCAGCTTCAGCAATTGTCAGAATTGGTTGATGATCGCCTGACTTCTCCTTTAAGTGGTTTACAGGCTGTGGCGACTCATTACGCTGCAGCAGACTTAAAATTAGCCAGTTTGCTCAGCCAGGCTCAATTAGACTGGATCAGTCAGGACCTTAAAGAAGTCAGAAACTTGTCAGAAGAAAGTCTGCCTGTCTCACTTGAGCTCTGCTGTCAGCGCGCAATGCAGATGCTGGAAGTCGAAATACCACTTCGGCAGGTTCGCTTTGCTTTAGATTTGAGTGCCTGGAATCTGATTGAATATGTGCCCTTTTATCTTGAGCATTTGCTGTATCAGCTGTTTCGCGAAAGTCTGCTCTTGCTGCCTCCCGTTATGCAGGGGAGCCTGCATAAAATCAGCTTGCGCAGTGTATTTGACGAAACAGGCCAGCAGCTGCTGGATTTTAAACTTGAGGGTGCTGATCTCAATCGGGCTTTTAGTCAGCCAGATTCACCCTTAGGCCAGCTGCAAACCTTGATTGAATCGCGTGGTGGCAAGTTAGAATGCCACCCTTACCAGCAGAACTTAAGCCTCTGCCGGATCTGGCTTTAGCGTTTGCGCCAGTTCTTTATCAACAAGTTATTATTTAGATCTATAAATCCCGTTTAAAGGGATCCTTTATCAGTTCATAACTTATAAACTAAGAACATAAACAAGTTCATTGTGAATGAAAGGATTTAAGTTATGTCTACTGAAGATAATCTGGCATTTAAAGGCGCAAAGAACACCATCAAAGGTAAAATTCGTCAGATTGCGGGTGTTCTCAATGATGACGAATCCCAAAAAACACAGGGTGAGCTTGAAACGATGGGCGGTAAGCTCCAGTCTAAGGCAAGTAAAGCGATTCGTAACGCCAAAAACACCCTTACCGACATTTAAGTGATACACACTTAATGACTCAAACTTAATGACTTAAATAAGCCTCAAATAACTTAAAAACTTAGTTAGAGGAATATTTAGAGTACTACATGGAATACATGACCGGCCGCTCGGGCTTTTGCCAGGAGCGGCCGGTCTATTTGTGTTGGCGCCATAGGCTTTTTGCCGTTTACAGCAAGTTCAGTAGCTGCTTAGCTTGGGCGTAATAAGAGCTTTAAACCAATCTGGATTTTGGCTAGACCCCTGTTTTGCTGAAATACAGATAAAAAAGCTTTTGAATGAGGTTGCGGCTTTAAGCAAGGTGATGAAATTTACTCTCCTTAAAACACCACTTGCAAAAATGAAGTATACGTGTATAATACAGTTTGTATGTTGCTGGAGCCTCGTGCCGTGAGTGCCCCGACAATAAACAAAAAAACATTTAAGAGGATATCTGATCATGAAAATCAACGCTTATCTGAACTTTAGTGGTAATGCCCGCGAAGCGATGAATTTTTACGCTGAAATCTTAGGCGGTAAAATTGCCGCTATGATGACGTTTGAAGAAGGGGGAGCTGGGGATTATGTGCCGACTGAACTCAAACAGGGCATTATGCATGCCTGTCTGCAAGTGGGTGATCAGGTGATTATGGCTTCAGATGCTCCACCTGAAATGTATCAGCCCAATCAGGGCATGTCTGTCTGTTTACATCCTGATTCTCTGGCAGAAACCGAACGGATTTATAAAGCTCTGGCTGAAGACGGCAACGTTACAATGGAACTGCAGAATACAGGCTGGGCAGAAGGGTATGGCCAGGTAACCGATCGCTTTGGCACTCCCTGGATGCTGAATTACACAGGCAATGTTGCTGACTAGATGTTTTGGCTTAACGTACATCGTTAAGACAGGCGATACCATTCGACTAAAAAGTCGATAAAGCTTCGGACTTTGGGCGACTGTTGGCGGCGGCTGGTATAGACCGCATAGAGCGAAAGCTCAGCTGGCAGGCTCAAGTCCGGCAGCACACGTTCTAAAGCTGTATTTAAAGGCGCTTCTGCAATTAAGACTTCTGGCAGCAGAGCCAGACCCATTCCAGCTGCTGCAGCCTGAGCGACTAAATTCGTGCTATTGGTCTGCAGAACGGGCGTGACTTCCAGATTTAATCCCTTAATCGGAAGGTGCTGCCAACCTCTGACGCTGGTGTTGACAATCATGCCCTGTTCAGTAATCAGTTTGGCGAGTTGTTCGGGGCTGGTGGGGCGCCCCCATTTGGCTAAATAGTCAGGGCTTGCCACCACTCTAAACGGCATCGGCGTGAGTTTGCGAGCAATCAGGCTTTCATGCGGGCTGCTTGTTACTCTTAAAGCCAGATCAAGACTTTCTTCAACGAGGTCCTGAAGCCGATCACTAAGCTGTAAATCAATTAACACTTCTGGATAGCGCAGTCGATAAGCTGCCAGCGCTTCGCCAAAGCTGCGTTGATGTAACCAGACTGGCGCTGCAATTCTGAGTAAACCCCGTGGCTGGACAGCCGCTCGTGATAACACAGCTTCAAGGGCTTCTAGTTCATTTAGTAAATCGCCTAAACGCTCTAAATAGAGCTGGCCTTCAGGGGTCAGGCTCACGCGCCGACTGGTTCGCTGTAAAAGCCTGACGCCCAGCTGCTCTTCCAGCCTGCGTACATGTTTGCTGACCATAGCTGTTGAAAGGCCCAGTTTTTCAGCTGCTTTGACAAAGCTCCTTAGCTCTGCAACCTGACGAAAGACCTGCATGCTTTGCAGCCTGTCCATACCCGTACTCCTGAATGTCAATTATCAACATTTAAGAAACAATTCATCAATCATAAGCACATTGATGTCTGATTCGCAAACGATTACGATGAAGTCAACACCGGGGAGAATCTCCCCCGCCGGGAAGATCCGGCGCCCTTTAAACAAGGAGCTTTAAAATATGACACTTGCAACACCTAAACGCCAGCCAAGCCTGTTTATTCCCCATGGTGGCGGGCCTTGTTTTTTTATGGACTGGAAGATGGGACCCAAAGATACCTGGGATAATCTGGCCGCCTGGCTGCGCAATGTGCGTGAACTGTTGCCAGAGCCCCCTAAAGCCATTTTAGTTATTTCAGGCCACTGGGAAAGCCCGGAACTGCTAATTACAGGCAGCGCTCAACCAGAGCTGATTTATGACTACTATGGCTTTCCTCAACATACTTATGACCTCAAATATCCGGCTCCGGGCTCACCGGATTTGGCTAAACAAGTCCAGAGTTTGCTTGCAGATCAGCAGATTCCAGCCCAGCTTGATCCTGAACGGGGTTATGACCATGGAGTCTTTATTCCCTTTTTGCTGATGTTCCCGGATGCGGATATTCCGGTCATCCAGCTGTCCCTGCGTCAGGATCTTGATCCGGCTTTTCATCTTAAGGTCGGTCAGGCTTTAGAGCCCTTACGGGATCAAGGCGTGTTAATTGTCGGCAGCGGCATGAGTTTTCACAATCTTCGCGTCTTTGGCCGCGATGTTAAAGCACCCTCAAGGGCTTTTGACGACTGGCTCAGCGCAGCGGTTGCTCAGGCTGATCCAGCTGAACGGGCTAAACAGCTGCAGCAATGGGCTGATGCGCCTTCTGGGCGTTTTTCTCACCCTCGTGAAGAGCATCTTTTGCCCTTGATGGTGGCTGCGGGCGCTGCAGGGCCTGATCAAGGTGAAAAAGTTTTTGAAGACGATGTGCTGACCATGGTGCTTTCAGCTTATCGCTTTGGCCATTAAGTTCTAAAACAGTTAATCAACGGGGCCTTGAGTTTATTTACTCAGGGCCCCGCTTTTTAGGACTTGGTTTAGTAATGAGGTT
>CAJYHH010001212.1 GCA_913773825.1 Candidatus Sericytochromatia bacterium
CATCTTTGCCGATCTGGGCCAGTTCTTCGCCAATTTTTGCTTTACGCGCAACAGCGCGATCCAGCTGATTTTGAGCCGTTGGATCTAAGATACTGCGAGTGGTGCGCAGGTCGTCTAAAGCGCCCTCTCGCGCTGACTTAAGCTCGTCCAGGCGTTTCGTTGCTGACTCCAGATCTGTTGTCAAAGATTTGAGCGTATCTTCTTGGGTTTTCAGATCAAAAGCACCAGAGGTAACGTCTACAAAACGAATACTGCGGGCCTGGCCTTCGGGTAAAACGGCTTTATCTGAGACATTGAGTGTAAAAGCACCGTTGAGATGACGGGTTTCAACACCGTCATGACGGCCTAAGCCCAGTTCAGGATCCGCTAAATCAAACGTGTTGTTTTTAGCTGCTTCAGCATTTTGGGCAACACGCTGAATAAAGGTTTTAACTTCTGCCACACTGAGCTTGCTGCCGCCGGGCTGGCTGTTAATGAAGTTTTCGATGCCTTTATCGGTAAAGTCTTTAAGATAGCTGCTGCCGATATGGAACTGAATCTGGTTTTTTTCAAACGGACTTGCGGTCCGATGATTAAGAACCTCAGGCCGAAATGTCTGGTTTGAGGTATTAAAGCGAATGCTGTCCACTGCAGCCTCCTGAATGCTTGTGCTCAACTAGAGCGTGTCTAAAGTATTTTAGCGCGGTTTGCCCGCAATCTTGCGTATTCGGTTCAGGCAGAGGCTTCAAAACCTGTTATAGTGTGAGCGAAACCACGGGAGGGAATCATGGCGAGCACGGCATCAGAGCAGCAAAACCCCAGTCAAAAACTCTGGATTTGGATTTTAACAGGTGAAGATACAGCAGGTCTGGAACGCAGTTTAAACAATGCCCAGAGTCATGGCCAGCTGGGCATCTTGACACTGAGTGGTCTGGATCGCGCTCAATTAAAACAACTGGGATTAAATGCTGAGATTAAACTGATTACCGGCAGTTGGAATGATTCTGTCTCAGGACTTTGGCAGCAAGCCCTTCAGTCCAGCCCCGAAGGGACAACGCTTTTGCTTGAAGCAGGCGAAACCCTAAGCCCTGACAACTGGAAGCGTCTTGAAACCTTACAGACCTTGTCCAGCTGTGGCATCCTGACCGTTCGTCGCAATGAGACACTAGAACAGGCTCCCCGTTTGTTTTATCAGCCTGCTGAAATTCAGCTCTCAGGTGATGTGTATCCCCAAGCTGAGGGAGCCCAGCTGGGAATTGAAATTGATGCCAGCCAAAGCACGATGTTTTATCAGCTTGCTGATCAGCGCCGAATCTGGCTCCAACGTCTGGCCAGCAAAGGTCAGACAAGCCCTGATGTACATTTTGAGCTTGGCACATTATCTTTTAAGGCTCAGCGGGATCTTGAGGCACTTGCTCATTTTGAAGCGCTTTCCAAACGCGAAGAAACCGATTTTTGGACCTTGAGCGGACGGGTCATGGAGCTTAAAGTACGCTGGGAACTGCATCAGCACCAGCAAACCATGGAAATGCTGGAGCGATACCGCGCGCAAAATCTGGCCATTGAAGGCTTACCCTCGGTTTGGGTCTTGCGCGGCGTTATTGCTCGCCATTTTAAAGAAACAGATTTGGCCATGGACTGTTTTCAGCAGGCGCTTGATTTGGCCAAAAGAGAAAACTTCAGCCTGCATAACCCACTTGTTGCTTTACCTGATATCACTTGGAAGCCGCTGCTAGGTTTAGCCGAAATCCAGCTTAAAGAGGGATTGTTTAGCCAGGCTTATCTGAACTTTAGTCAGGTTCGAGAATACTTGCCCAACCATGACTATGTTTTAACAGAGCTGATCAAAGCAGCCTTTTTCCTACGTCGTTATGACACCTTGCGAGAGATTCTTGCCAGCGGAACCACGCTACGGGGGCTTTCTGAGCCAACCCGTGAGTTGCTGAATCTGATGCTGGAAATTCATCAGCCGCTTAAAAATCAGCGTGAGCCCCTTCAGATTTTGCTGACACGGCTCAAAAACGAAGCCTCACAAATCAGCCATGATCCTTTTTTAGTGTCCGTGATGCTTGAAGCCGCCATTTTACTGCTCCAGCGCGGCATGCCAGCAGAAGGTCAGACCATGCTGCTGCTGTTGACGCACTGGCTGCCCAATCAGCCCATCATTTGGCATAATTTAGCCTTCACTTATTTTTCTGTCCAAGACTACCCCCAGGCTGAGGAATATTATCGGCGGGCTCTAGCCATAGATCCTGATTTCCACGACAGCCGATTTGATCTGGGTAAAGTCTTAGTCATGCAGCAGCGCAAATCAGAAGCGATTGCCGAGTTTCAAGCCTTACAGCAGCGCCAGCCACAAGATCAACGTGTTCGCCAGGCGCTTAAACAGCTTGAGCCTGATGAATTTGAAGCTTTTGTTCCGCCTGTTTCTAAACTCAGCGAATCCGAGCCTGAAATGCCGTTTATTTTTGTCTTCCCGCTGACAGCAAGCTGGTCTAATGGCGCAGATATTGCACTAAAAGCCTATTATCAGGAATTTATTGCAGAAGACAGAGTGATTTTTGCTTTTCCCCAATCAACAGAGAATGATCTGATGATGGAAGCCAAAACCTGGGCAGAACAGCATTTTGGCTCTGAATTTTTACCGCCTGTCGCGTTATTACCTGAAGCCCTTCCCCTGATTGAATCCCATAGCGCATGGGTGCTGCCCTGGCGCTTAAATCCAGGCCAAACCCTTTTAAATAGTTTAGACGAGACAGGCTTTCCGGTTATCACCACCCAGATGACCTTACCCACAGGTCAGCCTTTACCAGCCAGTCTGACAACCGACGCCAAGCGCATCTGGCTTGAAACTGATACAGAGGCTTTGCAAAATCAAATGCGCCTGAGTCTAAATAAAGCGCAGCAAGAAAGCCTGACACAAGCTCAAAGTGCTCAGGTCAATACCCATACCTGGTTAGCGCTTGAAGCCCCTGAAACACCCAACCCAACTGAAGAAGAAACCCAAACAGCTCATACCCTCACTGAGCAGCCAGAGACAGCTACACCTGGGCTATCTGTCTGTTTGATTATCAAAGACGAAGCCAACATGCTGCCGGGCTGTCTGGACAGTATTCATGATCAAGTCGAAGAAATCATCGTAGTGGATACAGGCTCCAGCGATCAGAGCCGTGAAATTGCGGCAAGTTACCCCAAAGTCCGCTTGTATCAAAGCGATTGGACGGGAGATTTTGCTGCAGCGCGTAATCTGGCTGTCAGTTACGCCACTCAAGCCTGGATTTTTTCACTTGATGCAGATGAAACCGTAAGCGCAGATTTTATTGCCACGCTCAAACTCTATTTAAGCGGACTGGATCAGCCAGATGCTTATGCCTTCCCGATTTTGGCAATTAACCCAGACGGCAGCCTGGATGATGTTCATAGCCTGCAATGTGTGCCGCGAGTCTTCCCTAATCAACCTGAATACCGCTATCGTGGCCGGATTCATGAAATGATTGTTCACAGCCAGCGCCAAAAAATGCGCTATTTTTACATGAAGCAATTGCCGATTTATCATCGTGGTTATCAGCCAGAGGTGATTATCAGCAAGCAAAAACGCCTGCGTGACGCCAGCTTAATGGAACAAATGATAGCAGAAGCGCCTTCAGCCCCTGAAACCCAGCGTTTGTATCTGGTTCTGGCCGATCTCTACGCCAGAGAAAACGGCCAGTCAGGATTAGAGCAGGCGCTAAACACCCTTGAAGAAGGCCTGAAACAAGTCCAGTCTGATGACTTAATCCGCAGCATGCTGATTCGAAGACGGATCCAGACCTTACTGGAACTCAACCGCACAACAGCTGTGTTAGATGAAACCTTGGATAAAATCAGCGATCCCCAAATCGCAATGTACCGATCAGAAGCTTTACAGCGAACAGGTAACCGCAAAGAAGCCCTTGAAACTGCTCAACAGGCACTTGATCTGACCGAAGCGCAATCCCTGATGCCGGATCCTCATGAACAACTCCCCAAACGGCAACTATTATTAAAAGATCTGGCCCGTCAAAGTGAACAAGTCGGTGATCTTCAAGCCGCGCTGTATTACTTTAAACGCAGCTTAAAGCTTGACCCAAGCCCAGAAAACCTAATGTCTTATCAGGCTTTAAAGAAAAAAGCCGGCATCTAGTCAATCCCGCCAAAATTTTAGTCACCCTGTGCTACCATAAGGCCTAAGGAGTACTCGCCATGCCCAGCATTCGCCCGTCAGTGCCCGGTATCCCCCAGTCCAGTCCGATTCAACGTGCCCAGGCTCAGCCCAAAACTGAAGAAGCCAAAGCACCGCCGCCGCCTCCCAAAGAAACCGTCTCAACCCCTAAAGACGAAAATAAATCCCGCACCTTTGACGATACGCCCATTCCAGACGTTTCAGTCAAATTTGAAGGTGAAGCTAAAGCCTCTGAAGCCACTGAAGAAATTGAAGGTCTCTTTGAGCCCGAAGCTGAAGGGGAAGTTGAAGAAACCAGTGAAGCTGAAGAAACGGAAGAAGCAGAAGCCCCAGAAGGGGAAGGCGAAGTAGAAGAAGCCGGTGAAGCAGGGGAAGCCGGCGAGGTTGAAGAAGAAGAGGAAGAAGAAGGCAGCGGTGACGCTGGTGAATTTGAAGACAGCGAAGGCGGCGGCCCTGAAATTGAGATGCGCGTCAATGTGGCCCCCTTACTCGAAATTGTCCCCCATCTGCGCGAACTAGCCCGCTTCCGCATCGAAGAAACCTGGCAGGCGTATGGCGGCTAACGCCGCCGTGGTGAGTGATGATTTAGGGATTATTATTCTTTTTAGCCACAAGGCTTGCAGCTCTTCAAGCTTCTGGCTTTTCTGTATTTAAACCCACCACCCACCACGCTTTCAAGATGACAATTTAGCGAATTCAGTTCGCTAAATTGTCATCTTGCGGGCTAAGGCATTCGCTAAACGCTGGTGAAGCTCGTGTAAATATTCATCTGCTGATTCAAGCTGATTGCGTTCGTAGAGTTCGTTGTATATACGTGAGAGAAACTCCAGGCTTTCCAGACTTTCGATCGCACCTAAGGCTTCAACAATCTCAAGCTTTTC
>CAJYHH010001213.1 GCA_913773825.1 Candidatus Sericytochromatia bacterium
ATTTTAGCTCGTTCAAAGGATAAATGCAATTAGCTTGCAAATAGAAAATTCAGAACGACAAAACACCCAAAACCCGCATGAAAACAAGATTAGAGAGATTTTAAAATCAGAATATTTTCTAAAAAAACATCTGATTACCCTGATTCAACGCACGTTCAAGACAGCGAATGTGAGCCTCTAAAAGGCCACAAGCACACAGATCAGGCTTAAATCCTCTCGCTGCGCCACTCCTCATTTTTAGGCCCTTCTGCTAGAATAGCGGCATGAGCGCAGAACCCGCACAGGAACCAACCCAACTCGCCTTTTTGGACCCCGCTTCGGTTGCATCTACAGCACCCGAACGTCCCCTCGCTGTATATAGTTATCGCGAGGTCAAAAAGCGGATCCCAGATATTCTGGACCGCCACCGTCATCTGATTGCCCAGGCCCTGCCCACTCTGCAGCGGATTCAGATCCCCGAACAAGCCCGCACGCTGTTTGGTCATTTTTTAGAAAAAAAGCAGCGTGACGCTTTGGGTCTAAGCTTCGAGATTCGCTCGATGACCAGCGATCTGGTTAAAAAGAACACGCTTGTCGCTTTTTATCTGCGCTATCTCGAAGAAAAAAAGCTTTATTACGCCCTGGGTTATCGCAGCTTTAAAGATTATTCGATCAACTATTTTAACGAGCTGGAATATTCTTATCTGACGCGCCTAAAGCGCATCGCCTATATGTCAAACGAAGAGATCAAAGAGTTTGAGCCACTTGGCACCACCAAAATGATGATGATCGCCCAGCTTGACCAGGACGAACGCAAAGACCTGCTGCAAAAGCGCTTCCCGGTACATGAAAACGAGTACAAAAACGTGATCGATATGACGACACGTGAGCTCGGCAAAGTGATTCAAAAGCAGAAAAATCCCAACTTCCGCGAAAACCTGATCAAAGGGATTCCGGGTGGTCTGCTGCACCAAATGCGCACAATGGAAGACAATTTCGATCATTTTGATCTGGAAACTTTACGCCGCACCCATAAACACACCCAGGAATTTATGCAGCGCCTGCAAAGTTATTTAGATCAGGCTTAAGAGTTTTGGGGTATGGGTTTTGAGTGGTGGGTTTTGAGTGGTGGGTTTAAATGCAGAAGACATAAGACAAAAACAGCTGCATTACACTCAATCAGATAGAAGTCAGGGTGAGTGTGGGAAATTAGCGGATTTTTTTGTAGGCGATCATAAACATCATATTGGCTGACATAAAAAAGCCAAGCGCCAAGACGATCCCGAGTGTCCATGATTGGGTCATGCTGATATAGATACTGGTGCCCAAGCCAACAATCAGCTCAATCACACCAGCGATCACAAAGATCCAGAAGTTTTTGGGTGCAGACATAATGGGCATTATAAGCTAGTCATAAACAGACATGATGGTTTTCCATCACGCATATTCAGAATTTTTAAGATTCTCTGAGTTGTATTTACCTAACAGGAACATAATCAGCAAACCGAACACAGCTAAGATAGCGCCACTTAACAGCCAGCTGGGACGGTATTTTAGCTGCACTGTGTGTTTACCTGCATCCAACTTGATCGCCCTCTGAAAGCCATTGGCGATTAAAAGAGGAACGGATTGCTGATCCACACTCGCTTTCCAGCCCTGATAGTAATTGTCTTTAATTAACAAATAACCTGCTGAATTTGTATTCAACTCAAGTGCAAGGTCGTTAGGGCCTTCATTTAACAAATTCATCTGCCAAGCCAGTTTACGCTCCAACCTGCTCGACTCTATGTTTTTTTCGAAAATTGTTGATGGGGATAAAATCAGATTTGAGCTCTGACGATAATGCTTCACTAGCTCATCTGCTTCAGCGATATTTAAAGAACTTGTCTGATTAAAAAAGTCAAAACGAGAAGAAGGCTGAATCCGTTCCCAGACCTCTAGATTAAGCTCATCCTGTTTAAGCGCCAAACGATAGACATGGGGCTGCATACGCATCAGTTCGGCTCTATTTGAGTTGGCCGCAGTTGAAATGTAGCGAATAGCCAGCAAGTCTTCAACAATTTTTAAATCCTCAGGTATGCCTGACTGTTCGTAAAGTCCAAACAATTTCTGTTGCATCAATAGCTTAATTGGTAAGTCCCCGTTAGCAAGATAAAAATCAGCAGACAACCCATGGTTGTCCATCAGGCTCTGACGCTCATATAAACTGACCTGGCGCAAAAATTCTGATCCTGCTTTGCTTCTGAGCGATTTATCAAGGCCTGGATTGTACTCAATATTGGTGAGACGGGATTCACTATTATGCGGAAGAGCCTGTAAAGGAGACGCTGCCATCACAACTTCACGAGGAGCACGCCAAATCAAGGCATAGGTAGCAGAGAGCAAATCAACCAGTAAGAGTCCAATGAGAAGCCAAGGCTGTCGTGAGAAAGAACTTTGTTTAGATTTGTACCAAAGTAGCAAAACCGTAATTCCTAATAATAACAAAGCCTGTATTAGGCGCTGAGAGAGAGCATCAAGCACAGGTGACATCACCTCTGAGACAATCTCTGGAGTTAACTTCTGGGCAAGTGGCCAAACAAGTTGAGTAAAAGATTGAGGCTTTAACTTGATTGTTAACAGCAAAGCCACTATCAAAGCACCTAAACTCCCACCAGCAAACACAATCCGGCGGCGCGCAGTAGCTTGGGTATCCTGAGCCAACCACTGCTGATATCCAAATCCTGCCATTAAAATCACACAGAAAGCAGCAAACAGGCCAAATTTTTCAGGAAAACGAATCAGCGAAAACCCAGGCAAAGACTGATAAGCCAGTGGATGTAAAGGCGTATAGCGCCCCAAAGTCAGCAAAACAAAAAAAACAGCAAGCCCTCCCCAAAGCCAAGCCACTTTACTCTGTTGCCTTAAACTACTCAAAGCCAGCACTATGACAGGGATGCCGACATAAAAACTTAGAATTAAATAAGTGTTGGCATTAAAAGTTGTAAATAGCTCTTCGCCAAGAAAATCCATAAGGTGAGCAGGTTTTTGCAAATTACCGGAAAAGTTCGGCACCCATCCGTCAAATAACCGGATTGGCTTTAAGGACCAAAGCGAACCCAATAGATAAGGCAGAGCTGCCTGACGTGTCGAGATCTTTAGCATCTCAAAAGCAGCTAATAATTGAACTGATGCCAACCCAAGCATCGCCAGACCACTACTTAATAAGCCTAACCAGGCATTTAAATCCGGCTTGGGATAGCTTAAATAAATTGCAAAAATAAACAAAAGAAACCAGCTCGGTAAAACCATATCAAAATGGCCACTGAGCAGCTGTAAAGCTCCTGCCAAAGACAGAATCTGAAGGTATCTGCCACGCCGTGTTTGCATCCAGCCGATTAAAGCAGCCAACATCCAGGGCAGCCAGGCCAATGTCCAGAGCAAGGGAAATAAGTTAGTCAGCGAGACAAGGCTAGCCCCCAACGCAAAAGCAAAGCCCATAAACCAACGTGTCTGTCTATCCCAGCCCTGTTTATACGCGACAAAATAGGCTCCGAGTCCGCTAAGCAACTGATGTAGCAAAATTGTCCAAATCGCAATAACTGGCGCAGGCCCCAGAGCAAAGAGCCAAGTAAAAGGATAAAACAAAGGTGGTTCAAGGGCTCCTGCCTGAGGATGCCCGGCAAAGAGCTGGGGATTCCACCAAGGCATTTGACCTTGGGCAATTTGTTCACCTACAAAGCCAAATAATGGCAGATAAATATGCGAAAAATCTCGCCAATAAAGAACTTCTTGCCCCCAGAGCAGGCGATTATAAAACAAACAGAGCAAAAGCAACAGGAATAAAGCAAAGCCAACAAAAGAGGGTAGTTTAAATAAGCGATTTTTCATACACGTATTTGAACAGAGTAGAATTCTGAGAATTAAAAGATTGACGCGGGTGAAATCTGGTTTAGTGTAACACAATGGTACTTTTTTGATGATTTGAGTGGTTTTAAGCTGTTTGAAATGCTTAGTGTGGTGAGTCACATTCTTTACCGTGCCAGTCACTTTATGATATAAAGTACTTAGATTCGATTCAGATCAAGTCAAGGTACGTACATGAAAGTCCATCCGACTGACTCAGAACCCGTTTTCCTGCCCGATCGGGCGATGGAGAACCTGCAATTTATTCGCCAGACCATGGAGCGAGCTACCGCTTATACGGGTATTTCAGGCACCGGTCTGATTTTTGTGGGCTTTACGGCTCTGATGGCGGCCTGGGTGGCTTCACGCCAGGAAATGGTCGCGCACTGGATTTTTGTCTGGATGGCAGAAGCGGTGGCAGCGATTGCCATTTCAAGCTTTTTGATGTTCAAAAAGTCGAACCGCTTACAGCTGCCTGTCTGGACGGAAACCGCCCGGCGCTTTATGCTCAGCTTTACTCCGCCGATGCTGGCAGGGGCATTACTGACCACCGTGCTGTATCAACGCGGCTTAACCGACCTGATTCCGGGAAGCTGGCTGTTGCTGTACGGCACAGCTGTGATTGCCGGCGGGACTTATTCGGTGCAGATTGTTCCGGTTATGGGACTCTGCTTCATGTTGCTGGGTGTTTTTGCCCTGCTCGGCCCTGTTGCCTGGGGCCAGGCGCTGCTGGCAGCCGGATTTGGTGGCCTGCATGTGCTCTTTGGCATGTGGATCGCAAGAAAATACGGAGGCTGATGGATGTTGCCCAAGCGTAAGCAAGACCGGCCGCCCCTTCAGGCGCTTCCGGACAATAACGAACCCATTAAACAGACGCTTGAACTGGATCGCCTGATTCATGAACGTCTGCGCCTGGGAATTGTTAGCGCGCTGGCGGTCAATCCGTCCCTGAGCTTCAGTGATCTCAAACTGATCCTGAACACCAGTGACGGCAATCTGAGCGTTCACGCCCGCAAGCTGGAAGAAGCCGGCTATATCCGCTGTGACAAGTTTTTTGAGGGGCGTCTGCCCCGCACGGAATATCGCCTGACGGACATGGGCCAGCAAGCCCTACAGCGCTACCTGAATCATATGGAAGCGCTGATTCAGACCACCCGCCAGGCCAGCCACGAGACTCAAAAATAGAATTATTTTTTAGGGAACGCTTTTATGAAGCAAAGTCATCCTCAACGCAAAATTCACGCCGCGATTATTCTCGACGGTAACGGCCGCTGGGCCACCCAGAAAGGTTGGCCGCGGGTCGCCGGACATCGTGCTGGCGCCCAGGCTGTGCGCCGGATTGTCGAAGACGCACCCGACTGCGGCGTCGATATTCTCACACTCTATGCTTTTTCTTCTGACAACTGGAAGCGCCCTCAGTACGAAGTGAATGCTCTGATGAAGCTCTTTTGTGACTATCTGCGCTCTGAAACAGCCCGCTGTGTCGCCAATGACGTACGTCTGTCGATCATTGGCCGTCGCGACCGCTTATCTCAAAACCTGCTGCGCCAGGTCGAAAACGCCGAAACCGAAACCCGCAACGGCGAAAGACTTCATCTGCGTGTCGCGCTTGATTATTCTGGCCGCGACATGATTGTCTATGCCGCCAGCCAGCTTCAGGCCAGCGGTGAAGAAATCACCCGCGACACTTTAGCTCAGTTTTTAGCCGGTACTTGTACTGAACCCGTACCAGACGTTGATCTGCTGATTCGCACAGGCGGCGAACAGCGCCTGAGTGATTTCCAGCTCTGGGAATGTGCCTACGCTGAATTTGTGTTCTTGCCCAAAATGTGGCCAGACTTCAGCAAAGCGGATTTGCTCACCGCAGTCCAGGACTTTGCCTCGCGTGATCGGCGCTTTGGTGGACTGAAAGAAATTCAGCGTCAGGTTGCAGTTGGCTAGTAGCGGGTAGCCTGTTGCTCGTTGCGATTGAGATCCGATAAACCAGATACGTATTCTAAGCAGCTAAGAAGTTTAATTTCTTAGCTGCTTTTTGCTAGCACCCGTCTGCTCGTCATTTTCAGTCAAAAAACCACATCACTCACGTCAGAAAAGTAAGCTGATCGGGTATATTTATACTACTTCGACAAAGACAAGGAATTCCCTGATATGCCGAGCGTTCAGCGCCCCCAGATTCAAGCCCAGACCGAGGGCACCCTTAAGCGTTTGGGGGTCAAAACAAATGACGGTGTTACCCATCAGGAACTCCACAAGCTTGATACCAACAAAGACAAAAAGCTCTCTGATCATGAGCTTTCAAATGTTGATCAAAAAGACAAAGCCCATATTCAAAAAGCCTTTGCCAAAGGCTCAGCCAATACTTCTGTTGCCTTTGATGAAAGCTACCGCACCAGTGCAGGCGGCACAGCAGTCAAACATGGTGCAGGTTTAGTTGTTGAAAACGCAGCCCATGTCGCCGGCCACGGTACTAAACTCGCTGGGCGTGCGGTTCCGGGCCTGGGAGCTGCCGTTAACGGTTATTTTGCCTATCAAAACGTCAGCCATGCGGTTGATGCTGGCAAACGCGGTAATGTCGGCTCAGCGGCTCTCTATAGCCTGGCTGGCGCCCTTGACGGCACTTCAGCTGTGATTAACGGTGCTGGCGCCATCACCGGTGTCGGCAGCCTGATTTCAGTTCCTGTCAATCTGGGCTTAGGTGTAGTCTCCAGCGGCCTCTCAATTGGCGCTGCTTACCTCGACGACTAAAACTTAAACTGACTTTTTTACTCTGACCCTGCTACTCAACTGACAGTGGCAGGGTCAAGTCGTATCTATTGCTTGACTTGCTGCCAAACAAAGCCTGTGAGAAGCTGTCTGAATAATCTATCTGAGGACGTTCTATGAAACAGCTGTTATTAGCCCTGAGCCTGTCATTTGTTAGCTTTCAGCCAGCAATCAGTGCAGAGGGTTTAAATGCTGAAGCTCTTAAACGCTTTCTCAATGATTGGCAAAAACTGTCTGTTCAAGAACCCGAGACTTTGGCTTATTATCAGCAGCACAATCAAGCCAAAGCGCTTAAGCTGGTCTGCTCCCAAAACAGTTCACGACCGATGCAAATCAAAGGGCTTGAGCAACTCGAAATCCTCAGTCAGTCTCAGGACAGCCAGACCTATAAAGCCCGTTTACAGCTTGAGATCGGAAGAGCACACGTCTG
>CAJYHH010001214.1 GCA_913773825.1 Candidatus Sericytochromatia bacterium
AGGTTATGGGTTACGGGTTGCGCATCGCCTGGGGCAGGTCTTGGCTGAAGAAGGCGTAGCGGTGATTTCAGGTATGGCGCTGGGGATTGACGCAGCGGCCCATGAAGGCGCCTTAACGGTTGAGAACGGTCTGACCGTTGCGGTCCTGGGTTCAGGGGTTGATCTGGCAACACCAGCCCGTCACCGCAAGCTCTATGATCGGATTAGTCAACAAGGCCTGATTGTTTCAGAGTTACCCCCTGGATTTATGCCTCGGCCCTGGACCTTTCCGATGCGCAATCGGGTGGTAAGCGGACTGAGTCAGGCCATGATTGTGGTTGAAGCCGGTTTAAAAAGCGGAACCTTAATTACCGTTGACTGTGCCAATGAACAAGGACGTGAAGTTTTTGCGATTCCTGGGCCGATTACTTCGGCTCAAAGCCGTGGCACTCATGCTTTAATTCAGCAGGGTGCTCATTTATTAACTCACCCCGATGAACTCCTGGAATCATTGGGCTGGAAGCCGGCTCATCTCCTCAATCAAACTGAACATTCTGCAGCAGATAGCCCCGTCTCTGCCTTGACAAACGAAGAAAAGCAAGTTTATGTATTACTGAGTGAGCAAGCCAGACACATCGACACCCTCGTTGCGGAGCTAGCCGCCGAAACCCATCAGGAACCCCAGCAGATTTTTGGCCTGCTGACGCTTTTGGAACTCAAGGGGCTTGCGGAACAGCTTCCAGGTAAGCTATACAAGAAAAAATTGCATTTTTAAAGATCAGGAACAGATTAAATGGCAGCGAAATCTCGCGCAGCGGAAGGTAGCCAGGCAGACAAGCTGGTGATTGTAGAGTCTCCGGCTAAGGCCAAGACCATTGAAGGCTATCTCGGCAAGGAATACAAAGTGGTTTCCTGCTATGGCCATGTCCGCGACTTACCTAAAAAAAATAACGCCATCGATATTCAAAACGGCTTCAAACCCACTTATGAAGTCAATGATGACAAAAAAGACGTCATTCGCGAGCTCAAGAAGCTCGCCAAACAATCCACACTTGTGTATCTGGCGTCAGACGATGACCGCGAAGGAGAAGCCATTTCATGGCATCTCAAAGAATCTTTAAACCTCAAAGATTCTGAAATCCGCCGGATTGTTTTTCATGAAATTACCAAAAACGCCATTCTGAATGCGATTAACCATCCGCGCACCATTGACGTCAATCTGGTAAACGCTCAGCAAGCCCGCCGCGTCCTGGACCGTCTGGTTGGCTTTGAGCTCTCTCCTTTGCTCTGGAAAAAAATCAAAGCAGGCTTAAGCGCTGGGCGTGTTCAGTCAGTTGCGGTCCGCATGGTGGTTGAGCGGGAACGTGAAATTGAACGCCACCAAAGTGAAAGCCATTATCGCGTCGTCGCTTTGCTTAAAGTAGAAGACAAAACCCTTAAAGCTGAACTCAGCAAGCGCTTTAAAACCCTTGAAGAAGCCCGTGCTTTTCTCAATCGCTGTGCCGCCGCTGAATTTAGCATTGCCGGTCTGCAAGTCAAAGAAGGCAAACGCTCCCCAGCTGCGCCCTTTACGACCAGTACCCTGCAGCAGGAAGCCAGCCGCAAATTAGGCTATTCGGTGTCGAAGACTATGACACTGGCCCAGCGCCTCTACGAAGCCGGCAAAATCTCCTAT
>CAJYHH010001215.1 GCA_913773825.1 Candidatus Sericytochromatia bacterium
GTTGAAGTGGCAAAGCCGGGTCTGACAGGTGAGCCCGCCAGATGGGTTGGCGTTTTGCCAAAAGCTGAAGCTGTTTGTTTGTGAGCGATTGCAACCCAATCAGCAAGTCTGCCGAGATATTGATTGGCTTTGCCTGGTACAACATTGGTTTCGATTAAAAAAATTGGAATTCCAAGTTGTTTAGCTGCTAAGAGTGACGGGACTGTAATATAAGAGCCCAAGCCGACTAATGCAATTGGCTTACGTCGGCGCAGTTCATCACGGGCAATCTGAATACAGCGACCCCAGTTGAGAATCGTTTTAAGCGGATTTTTTTTGTTGATTTGCTCAACGGGTAGGCCGACAAAATCAAAGCCCGCTTTGGGGATTTCGTCTTTTTCCATCCGTGTTGAAGATCCCATAAAGAAAAGCTCCAGCCCTTGCTGCTGGAGCTTTTCGCCGAGAGTCAGACCTGGATAGATATGTCCACCTGTGCCTCCGCAGGCAATGGCGATGCGTTTTCGCCCTGCTGAGTTAGCTGAGCCAGATGACTTAGATGTATTGGCGCTCATGCGCTTTCTCCTTCAACCGACGCAGAACGGGTTTGTTGCGGGCGCGAACGCAAAGACGTCGGGACATAGCGCGAAATATTCAGCAGCAAACCCATTGAACCAAGTGTTACAACCAGTGAAGTACTGCCAAAGCTAATAAACGGTAGAGTAAGGCCCGTGGTGGGCAAGACACCTGAAACGACTGCCAGATTAATAAAGGCCTGCATCGAGACGGTACAAATGAGACCGGTTGCAAGCAGTTTGAGATAGGGGGTTGGGCTTTTACAAGCAATCATGATCCCCCTTTGGGTTAATAGGGCGAATAACAATAGAATTAATAAAACGCCCAAAAATCCAAATTCTTCTGCAATGACAGAGAAAATAAAGTCAGTATGCTGTTCAGGCAGATAAAACAGTTTTTGGACGCTTTGGCCATAACCATTGCCGACCAAGCCGCCTGAGCCAATTGCAATCATGGATTGAATCAGCTGAAAACCTTTGCCCTGAGGGTCTGCCCAAGGATTGATCCAGTATTCAATACGCGCCCATTGATAAGGCGTACTAATACTCAGCAGCATAAAGCCCGTTAAGCCGACACCAATGACGCTGAAAATCTTCCAATAAGCGGTACCAGCGGCAAAATAAATCATCAGTATCGAAATGCCTAAAACGGTTGTCATGCCTAAGTCTGGTTGTTTAAGAATCAAAAACATCAGCATCGCAACCGGTATCAACACAACGGATTTGGCGATGTTATCCAGACGTGGAAAAGCTGGATGACCTAAAATGGCTGCCAGATAAATTGCCAAAACAGGCTTAGACAACTCAGAGGGCTGAAATCTAAAACCTAAAAAATTCACCCAGTTAGACGAACCGTTAACCGTAACGCCAATGACAGGTAAATGCGTACAGACCACAAGCAGGATCGTGCCACCCATCATAAATTTAATCCAGCGCGGTAATCGATACAGATCAAGCCGTGAACCAAGGTACATGGCAATCACACCTGCAACAACGCCGGTTAGCTGCTTTTTAAAATAATAGCTGGCGTCATTGATCTGGGACTGAGCAACATGAGCACTTGAACTGAGCACGGAGATTAACCCCACTAAGGTCAAAAGCGCCACAATATAGAGCAGCACATAATCTACGTGATATGGGGGTTTGCTATCTGGCAACATGCCCTGACTATCGGCCATCCGCTCATTGAGGGTGGCCATCCGCTGGGCTCGTTGTGGACTAGCTGTTCTCGGTTGTTGAGACGAGCGCTGCAACATGGCGCCTGAAGTCATCCCCTCGCTCTTCAAAATTGCGGTAGAGATCATAGCTGGCCGTGGCCGGCGAGAGCAGGATAATATCACCAGGCTCTGATTGCTGGAAGGCCGAGTCTATTGCCGCTTGCATGTCCTTGACGACAGTAATCTGATTATACCCGTTCTGATGCAGACGATGTGTAAAATCAGGCCCTGATGCTCCCATTAAAACCGTATGTTTGACCTTTTTTGCAATCAGCTCAGCTAAGGGGCTAAAATCTCCCCCTTTATCAAGTCCACCTGCAATGAGGATAATCGGTTCATCAAGGCTTTCCAGCGCCCGTTGAGCGGCCAGATAATTGGTTGATTTAGAGTCGTTAATAAACTGCCGGCCCTTAAGCTGACCTAAAGGCTCAAGTCGATGCGGAATGCCGCCAAAATCTTTTAAAACCTGAGCAACAGGGTCTGAATCCAGATTCATAAGTGCGGCTGCGCTTAAAGCTGCCAGGGCATTTTCAAGATTGTGGCTACCGCGTAAACCCAGCTCGTTGACGTTTAATAGAGCTTCGCCACGGTAAATAATCTGGCCTGCTTCTACACGCACGAGCTGATCCGCCTCACTGGGGTAGCTAAACCAGCTAATTGGTGCCTTAAGATCAGGAGCCAG
Source organism: Candidatus Sericytochromatia bacterium (assembly GCA_913773825.1). Lineage (GTDB taxonomy): Bacteria > Cyanobacteriota > Sericytochromatia > UBA7694 > UBA7694 > CAJYHH01. The sequence goes on from CAJYHH010001215.1 coordinate 2,451, forward strand.
ACGCTGGCACCAGCTGCTATGGGCATTTAGAACTGCATGGTCAGTTGAATCCTGGGCTTGAAATAATCTGGATTTGATTTGAAAATAATTTTCCATGTCTGGGTGACGGTCAAGATGATTTTCAAATAGATTGAGCAAAATAGCCACTTCAGGCTTGAGCGAATAAGTCGTTTCAAGTTGAAAAGAACTGATTTCTAAAACAATTACATCCAGATTTTGTTCAATCAGACTCATAAACGGTGTGCCAATATTGCCACCGCTGGCTGCTTGATATCCTGCGCGCTGAAAAAGTTCAGTTAACAGGCTGACCGTGGTACTTTTACCGTTGCTGCCTGTGACAGCAACGAGTCGACTGGTGCAGAAATGAGCGCCTAGCTCAATTTCGCTAATCACTGGAATCTGATGAGCTGCAGCAATTTGGAAAGGTTTGGCTGTAACGGGAATCCCG
>CAJYHH010001216.1 GCA_913773825.1 Candidatus Sericytochromatia bacterium
TGGAATAAACAAGGTCGTGTGATCGATCCGCCGTGAAATAAGAGCGTCAGCGTTTAAGTTGTTGCAGCCAGAACCTGTTCCGACTTGATCAAGGGCGCAGCCATAATCGGGCGTTTCATATCCATAAACACGTAGTTTAATCGGTTCATATTCGGTTGCAGATTTCATTTCTGAGTTGCTGTAAAACAACTGCTGCGCGTGGGTGATGACACGTTTGTTTTGTAAATGATCAACAGGAGCGCTACCGCGTTCAAGAGTAGGATGTTCGTCATAAGGGACTTTGGCCGCATAAGAAAAATTCACAATCGGTGGTAGAGGCGTGAGCTCAGCATGCATATTGGACAGCATACTGTTGCGGAATCTTCCTTGATTCATGCCTTCCAGAAAGCTGACCAGGGTTGGCTGTTTCATAGAGTCTTTAATAATCGCCAAGTCGGGATTAGCATTGATCATCCCTGGCGTAATTGAGTCTGCAAAACGCTCAATACGTTTTTCCATCGCCTCTTGATCGGGATAGCGAAGTCCCAGGTTAAATTCATCTGCCATCGCTGCTGGACGGTACTGACTAATATCGCTTTTTTCAGACACATGGAAAGCTTTATTTGTCTCATCACCGCGAATCCGGCTGGTAATGTGTCTGAAAGAAAAATCTTGCTTTTCAACGTTTCCGGCGTTGGTTGCAATGACACGGCCTGGGTAGAAGTAAGACCAAGGAAGACTTTGAGAGCTGTGATTTGCGGTAAAGGCAGTATTTGTATGAGGAAGATAATATGGATCGCGTCCATAGGCAAGATTAGAGATATAACGTTTTCTCAGTCTTAAACCTGGATTGCGGAATTCAAGATCACCAAATACGGCGTCATAAGCTGGCCTGAAATCGTACAGATTGGACCACCAACTGGGCACGTTGCCTAAAGCAATTACGAAAAAGTCATAAACCTGAGTTGGTGGGGTGCGCGGAATATTGGTTTTTAAAATACCCGTTACGGTTGCTAAGGGCTTAGCTGCATCGACGGGCTCACCGCTTCCAGTTGCATACCACATACTCACTGTGACACGACGAGCGTACTGATCGTTTGGCAACGGTTCGATTTGAATCTGGCGAACATATCGCCAGTTATTACCAAACATCGTGTTTTTGCTTAGGGGATCAGCTGGAGAAGCTGCCATTTTATTGGTTGTTAATAAAGTATTGTACTGGGCGCCATCGCTGAAAGTCGCCAGACTGGTATCAAAGGCTTCCTGATTGCCCTCTGTATGGGAGCGAATCTCCTCAAACATCTGCAAAACTTTCTCAGAAGCAAAAGCTCGATCATTGTTTTGGCGAGTGGTTTGCATCATGTTGCTTTGTAGAGCCATGCTGCCTGCAATCGAAACAGATAGAATTGCGCTGGCTACCATGACTTCAAGTAATGAAAAACCTTGATTGGCTCTATTTTTAAAAGTAGGTTTAACTACCAAGCGGCGATTTTTTTTGTCTCTGGGCATGATGCTTTTCCTCCAAAGGACGCTTCAAATTTAAATTCAAAAATAAACAAGAAAAGTTTAATTGGAAATATTTAAAGTCAGATTATTTTGACGATACAGACCAAGACGTTGTCTAACGTTTGTCATAACGTTGTCGTTGTACTCTAAAGTTGTGTTTGTGCTAGGTGTACAGGTTACGTTGTTGGCAACAATAGATCCACCTAGTGAATTACTCGCGCCCATATTCAGGTTGCCCGTAATATAAACTAAGCCGCTAAAAGCTGAATTTGAGTCATTTTCTAAGGTCAGATTGCCGTTGACAAAAAGAATGCCACTGCCTTTAAGGGGCTTACTGCTATTAAAAACGAAAGTCGAGCTGCCATTTCCTTCAAGGAAGGTGACTCCAAACGGAATCGGTTCGACAGCACTGATTTCAGTTACGCTCCCATAGACTTTATCTGAAACCGCTTTTAATTCCTGCAAAGTCATATTAAATGTATTCACAACATTTTTGTTTTGTTCACCCGAACCCGTGTTGATTTGATACTGTTGGGTAGCTGTTCCAGGTAGAGTAAACAAAGGAGTGCCGCTAATACCGGGTGTCGTTGAATTTCTTACGATACCATGGGTGGTTTCAGGGTCGCCTGTGACTTCACAACGATTATTAAACGAAGAAGTGCCAGTGCCAGTGAGGTTCAGGGGGCTTTTGGGGACACTAAGTGAAATACGGTTGATTTCAACCGCTGCTGTAGCGCGCTGCAGAATGCGGTTTGGATTTTCAAAAGGCGTTTTATTAGGATCTTTTTTCTGATAAATAACGCCTTCACTTTGGACGGACCAAACAACGCCTTGTCCTTCCGTTGAGTTCCCGTCTTGCTTTCCTCTACGAAAGGTAATGTCACGGACGGCTTTTAAGTTCCAGGGGTCTGTGTCAGATTTTGTACAGTCATAGCGTCTAACCATGTAATAGCCATAAATATTAGGTTCCTGGATTTTGAATTCTTTAACTAAACCAATATTCTCGTCCAGGGTGTCGCCTAATTCAATGTTTGTGGTATTGACGCGAGGGAAAAACGCCTTATGTATACTGCATTGCTGTGCGACGATGTCCGTATCTTGTCTAACTGGTTGAGCGATCTGACTTTTAAACCAGCTCAGGGTTACCTGTAAACCCGCTCGCGCTACGTTACTTGCTTGGCCTTCGCGAGCAAACTGGCGAGCTCCTTCTTTTAATGAATTTCTGGTGAGCATCGCAGAAGCACCGAGTAAGATAGTCAAAACTGTAATTAACAGCAGAACAGTAACCAGAGCCGCACCCTGCTGCCGGCCCAGTTTTACGATGCGAGATTGATTCATGTTTACGACCCCATTTGTCCAGAAAAAACCGGCTTTGAGATATCCGAAAGTAGAACGAAAAAGAAGTGCTGTTGGCAAAAGCAATATCAAAAGACGAACTTTTAGCCAAAAATCGGAGTCTGAAGCCGGATTTTAGTCGATAGAATTAATTATGGATCGGAATTTAAGTTTTGTAAATGGATGAAAAGTTAAAAAAAAATTAAGCCAGTAACGCAAAGTTGCGCACTGGCTGGGAAAATTGGGTTAAAAATGGTTAAGAAAAGGTTATCTGCGTGGTTGTAAAAAAGGCGGAAGCTCAAGTTGCTCTGGCGGAATATTGTTATTGCCCAGAGTGGGTTGAACAGGTGGAGCCGCTACGGGTTGATGCACAGGCTGAACAGGAGCTGGTGGTGCAGCGGGTGGCGGTGTAATCGGCGCTGGGGTCTGGGGCATGACTGCAGCAGGCTGAGGAACGGGTGGCGCAACCGGAGCCTGAATGGGTGCCTGAGGCATCATGGGCTGAGGTGGGGGAGCTTGCTGAATAACGGGCTGGGGCTGAGGTGTTACGGGCGCTACGGGTTGGGGCGCGACAGCCAGTGGCTGTTGCGCAGGCATCGCAGCTGCTGAGCCATTACCGGGCATCATGCCAGCCTGAGAGGCTAAGCTGGCTTGATTATAAGCGGGCTGAGGAGTAGGCGCTGGAGGAGCTGCGGGACGCTGAGGAGGAGGCGACATCGTGGGCCGCGTTTTTTCAGCCTGGCGATTGAGCGGGTGTTTTTGATCTTTAAAACCGGTTGCTAGTACCGTGATTTTGATTTCACCTTGCAGACGTTCATCAATCACAGCACCAAAGATAATGTTGGCGTCAGGGCTGGCAACTCCGTAAATTACTTCAGCCGCTTCGTTGACTTCAAACAACGTTAAATCTGAACCGCCGGTGACGTTAAAGATAATCCCGCTGGCGCCTTCAATTGAAGCTTCAAGCAGAGGGCTGGAAATGGCTGCTTTTGAAGCCATTGCAGCACGAGCGTCACCGCTGGCATGGCCGATGCCCATTAAAGCAGAGCCTGCACCCGCCATCACGGTTTTGATGTCAGCAAAGTCGACGTTGATCAGACCAGGGATGGTGATAATATCTGAGATGCCCTGAACGCCCTGACGTAGAACGTCATCCGCAACTCTAAAGGCTTCTTGAATTGAGGTGCGTTTTTCGACCACATGCAGCAGGCGATCATTAGGGATGACAATCAGAGTATCGACCCGATCGCGGAAAGCGTTAATGCCTTCTTCGGCTTGGCCCCAACGACGACGGCCTTCAAAGGTAAAGGGACGGGTGACAACGCCAACGGTCAGAGCACCTTGTTGTTTGGCAATTTCAGCTACAATCGGGGCTGCGCCTGTGCCTGAGCCACCGCCCATGCCGCAGGTGATAAACACCATGTCAGCGCCTTCTAAAGCTGCGGCGATGTCATCACGGCTTTCTTCAGCTGCTTTATGCCCAACTGAAGGGTTGCCGCCGGCGCCTAAGCCACGAGTGACTTTAGTACCGATTTGAATTCTCTGTTCGGCTTGAGACAGCTCAAGGGCCTGAGCATCTGTATTGATGGAGATGAATTCGACGCCGCTGAGACCGGCTGAAACCATGCGGTTAACGGCATTTCCGCCGCCGCCGCCTACGCCGACCACCTTGATATTGGCCACCGAGGCCAGTCTGTTCATTGCGTCCATGTCAATGCTCCACCTTTATCTTGTTCGGGAACAGGGAATCCATTCCACCGCTTTTGTTTGCTGATTCTGCGCATGTGATTTTTGCACAAGAGATTCTAAAATTGAATTAAATTCAGCTTAGTATGGGAATTATACTACAGATTGATAGTGCCGGCAGGAGGGTCTTAAGGGCTCAGATCGTCGACTAGCACTCATTCAGGGCTTTGTATTGGATCGTGTCAGACGCACTTGCCAGACTTATCTTGACTTGATAACAGGATGCTTCCAGAAGCGTAGATCGATATAGTCGATGCTGGTGATATCCTGTTTGGCTGTTTCAAGAGTGGGCTGAATCAATTTAAGTTTGATTACCAGATCTTCAGATTTGCCAAGCCAGACGGTTAGTTTTGGATTTTTGAGATAAAAAATCAGATTCTGAGGCTGAGATAAATCATAAATGCCATCAACAGTGAGGAGTTTTTGTTCGGCCAGCACTTCTAATAAACGCATCAGATCTAACTGGGCCTGGGGCAGGCGTTGTTTAATAATCGCCGGTTTAACGCTGACCTGAATCGGGGTTTCAGGGGCCGCACTGGCTGGTAAAGGCAGCACAACACCTTCATGGTCGAGAATCCAGGCTTTTGATTTATCAAGTAAGGGGCCCGTGTTTTGCTGACGGTAGATTAAGTGGGCAGGTTTACGTTCTTGTACTCGAATTGTCAGGCGAGTGGGTAACAGCTCACGTTCAAAATGCGCTGTGAGCACCAGGGGGTTTTTTAATAGTTCGCGTTCAAGCTGAATCGGGTTGAGCTTAAGGATATGTTCACCGATAAACTTATGGGTTTTGAGAAAGCCCGCCAGATGTTTTTCAGTAAAACCTGTGGTACCGCGAATTTCAACTTTCTGGATTTTCCAGAAGGGTGCGCTCCAAATTGTAAACAGCGTGCTGCCCAGAATCATGGCTGCCATAATTCGCCAATAGTCGACTTTACGGCGTGCCCGTCTGCGATAAGTGGATTGTGGCGAATCGAAACTGTTCACCCGTGTACCTAGAGCTCGCCCAGAAAAATCACTTCTGGCTCGATCTGGACGCTATAGCGTTCCCAGACATCAGCTTGTAAAGACTGAATCAGCATACAGGCATCTTTTGCCTTAGCCTGGCCAAGATTGACGATGAAATTTGCATGATCAGGAGAAACTTGAACATTGCCGTAACGACGCCCTTTTGCTCCCATCTGTTCGATGAGGCGACCGGCAAAGTTACCTGTTGGATTGCGAAAAACACTGCCGCAGTTGGGCTGGCGGATATTGTGCTGGGGTTTACGGCGTTCGTCAGCGGCATCAAAACGAGCTTGAATGGATTCTTTGTCAGCGGGTGTCAGTTGTAAAACAACTTCAAGCACAATTTCGCCGTTGTATTTATAATCACTCCAGCGATAGCCGTGACGGATTTGTTCTTTGGTTCTGACGACTTTTTCACCTGAGGGCGTCAGGCTCGTTACAGATTCGAGCACATCAAAGGTTTCGGTATTACAAGCGCCTGCGTTCATGGTAATGGCTCCGCCCACTGTACCTGGAATCCCCCAAAGCTGTTCAATCCCACCAAGATTCTGAGCCATTGCTTTTTTGATCAGCGTTCCCAAACGGGTCCCTGCCTGGGCATAAACCCGCCCATCAGGTAAAAAGCGAAAGCTGGAATAACGATGGGTAATATGCATCACCACGCCGCGTAAGCCTTTATCCGAAAGCAAAACGTTTGAACCGCCACCAAGCACGGTTAGAGGTAAGCCTTCTTGTTGAGCGGTTGCAATCACAGCTTGAATCTCAGCTTCAGAAGCAGGTGCAACGTACCAGTCAGCTGAGCCGCCAATTCGCCAAGAGGTAAAAGGGGCTAGCGGCTTATTCTGCTCAAATTGTTCAGACAACCTGGCGTTGAGTGGGGGTGACTGCGACGGGTGCATAGACGATTTTGGCTTCCTGTTTCTCGTTATCCGGCTTGGCTTCTGCTTTACGGGAATTACCCACTAGCAGACGGGAAAGTTCAGTAATATTCCCGGCGCCAATAGTCAGAATCAATTCGCGAGGAATCAGATTCTGTAGGAGATAATTGCGAATATCTTCTAGTTTTGAAAAATAAAGCACTTCTTTGCCAGGGTTTTTAAGCTGGGTTGCTTCAACCAGCTGCTGAATGCTGACAGTAAAGTCAGCTGGGTTTTCTGAAGCGGCGTAAATATCGGTCAGAATAATCCGATCAGCTTGTTCAAAGCTTTTGGCAAAGTCTTGAAGCAGAGCTTGTGTACGGCTGTAGCGATGGGGCTGAAACACAGCTGTGACAGGACGATTTTGCAGACGGGCAGTGCTTAATGTTGCGATGATTTCAGAGGGGTGATGACCGTAATCATCAATCACCTTCACGTCACCAGCCAGTTCACCGATCAGCTGAAAACGGCGTTTAACGCCACAGTAGCTTTTCAGTGATTCAGCAACCTGAGGCAGCTTAAAGTTCAGGCTATGGGCACAGGCAATGGTGCTAAGAGCATTGTAAATATTATGCGTACCTGGGATGCCGAGTTCAAAGTGGCCAATATTAGTCCCTTTGTATTCCACATCAAAGCTTGAACCTGCGATTAAAAGCTGAGGATTTACAGCGCGATAATCAGCGTTTGTATCAGTCAGACCAAAGCTGATGACGTTCTGAAGGCGCTCCTGAGGTAAGCGTTCAAGCAACAGACGGTTGCCCGCGTCATCAGTATTGACAATAATTTTGCCTTGAGCGGGCATATTGCTGATAAATTCCAGAACGGCTTCGATAATTTCATCTAAGCCGTGATAGTGGTCGAGGTGATCAACTTCCAGATTAGACACAATCGCAACTTCTGTACTCAGACGGCGCAGTGACTGATCAGATTCATCTACTTCAGCAACGGTAAATTCACCGCTACCAGCGCGAGCATTTGTGCCTAATTGAGGGATTTCGCCACCGATCACAATGGTTGGATCGAGCTGCTGATCAACCAGAATTAATGAAAGTAATGCTGATGTAGTGGTTTTGCCGTGGGTGCCAGTTACTGAGATGCCGCGGGAGTTGGCAAGTAAATAACGCAGGACTTCTGAACGGTGGATGATGGGGATATTGCGTTGCTGAGCTTCGATGTATTCGGGGTTTTGTTCAGAAATGGCTGTTGAAACAACGACGTATTCAGTGCCGGCGGGTAAATGGCTGGGATCGTGATGGGGATAGACTTTAGCGCCATTTGCGCTGAGCTCTTCGAGCAGAGGGTTCATCTTGATGTCGGAGCCACTGACTTGTTTGCCCTGGCTGAGCAGAATGCGGGCCAGCCCGCTCATACCGATACCGCCGATGCCGATAAAATGGATTTTGTCAAAGCTCTCTAGCATGACACGGCCTCTTTCTTGGTCAAATTGAGGGAATGGAGGATTTGGTTCACAATCTTGTCGGCTGCATCGATTGTGTTGAGGTGATAACAATTTTGCCGCATGCGGGCTAACCTTTCTGTATCGCTGATTACACCCTGTACCAGCTGAAACAGAGGCGCAGCCTGTAGTTCAGACTCTTTTAACAGGATGCCGGCGTCAGCCTCGGCAACCGCCTGGGCGTTTTCCAGCTGATGCCCACCGCCAAATGCGCCGGGGATCAGAATCGTTGGTACCTGGCAAACCATCAGCTCTGCGATCATAGAAGCTCCAGCGCGAGAAATGGCTAGATCAGTCGTCGCAAGCAGGGCGGGCATATTTTCCACGTAGTG
>CAJYHH010001217.1 GCA_913773825.1 Candidatus Sericytochromatia bacterium
GCCCCGAGCAGATTCAAGGCCTGGCTGACTGGCTCAAAGACCGCCCGGCCCGCCTAAACCTGATCCCCTATAATCCAGGACCCAGCTTACATGAGCTCGATCCCACAGAACGAGAACAGATTTATGCCTTTGCCCGCGGCCTGCGCGAACACGGTTTGCATGTCCTGATTCGCCACACCTTTGGCCAGGATATTGCCGCAGCCTGTGGTCAATTGCTGGTAAAACCAACGGCATCCATCTAAAATCAGGGCATGTACGAAAAAAATATTGTCGGCGTTTATAATCATTTACACGAATATCCGGTTTTTCAGCACGTTAAAGCTGGTGAAAAACAGATTGATCGGGTGCAATACGCTGCTGAAGAGGCAGCTACTGCCCGCAGCATTCGTGGTGAGCTCAATGAACAAGAAACGGTCGACCAGTGGCGTCAGTTCTCCCGTCAGTTACGCGATCAGCGCCACCAACCGGGACAGCAAAATCAGCAGTCTGCTCAGCAACAGCCCCAGCAGGGCCAGAATCCAGAACAAAATGCTAAACAAGCAGCTCAGCCTCAGTCTGATCCCGCAAGCAGCTCTCGACTGGATCAGTTAATTGAGGCCCGAGTCCGAGCGCATATTCAGCCCGCTCAGTCACCTGATGTACATTCTGTTCATCAGGCCCTGCATGTGATGCAGCGCCACTTAAGCACCGTCACGCAAGCACTGCCGGATCACCATGAGAACATCATTGAAACCATTCCTGAGCTTGAGTCAGATGAACATGTTGGCTGCTTGCAACTTGATCAGGTCATGACCCGCCGCGTAGTCTGCGTCAGAGAGACCGTGACGCTAGAAGAAGCTGCCAGCCTCTGTAATCGACGTGGTTTTTCAAGTTTGCCTGTCCTTAATCGCCAGAACCAGCTTTTGGGTACGGTTAGCTTACGTCAGCTGATTTATGATTTGTTCTCACCCGAAGCCCTGACTCATTTTGCCGCTCATAACGGGATTTTAGAGTCTGAATCACTTGAAATGCTGAATCAGCCCGTCAGCCGCCATTTAGACCCTATATTACTGACTTTGGCCCCCGACACGCCACTTAATCAAGCCTGCCGCCAAATGGCTGAACATCACTGTCAGCAGGTGCTGGTGACGGTTAAAGGCGAAATCAAAGGTTTGTTTACTTCTCGGGACGCTGTCAGGGTTTTGGCTTCGGCTCATTTACATGGCACGCTCTAAATAGGCTAATGCTACAATAGCCGCAGAGGAATACAGCACGAGCACGACGCCCCAGTACACTGAAGAACATCTGCGACAAGCCTATAGTGCCTGCGATCCAAGCAGCCCTGTCGAAGCGGGTTCAGAGCTTTATATCGACTTTGGATCTGACCGGGGCGAAGATCATCCTGACCAACGCATTGCTAAAACCATTCGCTGATCTGAAAAGCCAACCTGTCACTTATTGGCGGGCCATCGCGGCGTGGGTAAATCAACTGAACTGCGCCGCATCAAACGGCAGTTAGAAAGTCGGCCTGGTTATCGGGTGATTCTGGTTGAGGCCGAAAAATTTCTCGATCTTCAGGACGTTACCTATATCGAAGTTGTGCTGGTCTTGCTCAAAGAGCTAAGTGAACAACTCAAAGAACAAGACGAAATAACTCTCTCAGCAGGCTATTTTAAAAGTCGCTGGTCTGAGTTAAAAGAATTGCTGGGCCGGGAAGTTAATCTCTCAGAAGGGCAACTCAAAGCAGGTGATATGACTGCAAAGCTTGTCCTTGAAAGCAAAAGTAGCGTCACTATCCGTGAAAAAATCCGCAAACACCTACAAGACGATTCGGCCAGTTTTCTTGATGAAGCCAATCAGTTAATTTTGACTGCTCAAACTGAGTTAGCCAAAAAGAGCTCGGCTCAGTTAGTCTTGCTATTCGATGGGCTTGATCGAATTTTAGTGGTTGAGCAGGCTCGTAGGTGCCATCTGGTCTATACCGTACCGATCAGCTTAATCTATGACCCCAGTGCTAACAGCATTTTTAATGCTTTTGGCCTCAACCCGCTTGTGATCCCCATGATTAAGATCCTGGATAAAGCCCAAACTCGTCATGAGACCGGCATTCAAAAACTTAAAAACTTACTCTGCAAACGTCTGGAAAGTCGCGGAATCCCTGAACCCCAACAGGTTATTGCTGGTAGTGGCCTGGAGCAACTCGTTATGGCTTCAGGCGGACATGTTCGTGGCTTGTTGACGCTTTTTCGCACAGCCATGACTTTTGATGATTCATTTCCGCTCCAGAAACATGCGGTGCAAAGATCGATTCAACAAATGCGAAACGACTACAGCCGCTCTATTCCTGAAGCCCATTGGCCTCTGCTGGCCAAATTTTATCAGGATAAAAAATCGAAAACGATGAAGCACATCAGCAAATGCTCTTCAATTTAAGCGTTATGGAATATCTCAATGGCGAAGAACCCTGGCTTGATGTTAACCCCGTGATTCTTGAGCTTTCCAAATTTAAAGATGCCT
>CAJYHH010001218.1 GCA_913773825.1 Candidatus Sericytochromatia bacterium
GTCAGCATCACGTTATTAATGGAGACATTGCCCACATTTAAGCGTCGGGCAACCCGTTCAGCCCGAGCCGCATCCCTTGACCAGACGCTGGCGCTTAAGCCATAAGGTGAGTCATTGGCCCAGTCGATGACTTCGGCTTCGTCGCTAAATTTCATAACTGGCAGCACAGGGCCAAAGGTCTCGTCCGTCATAATCAGCATCTCGTGAGTGACATCGACTAATAAAGTGGGTGGAAAATAATTGCCCTGGCGGGTGCCGCCAACAATCACCCGTGCCCCTTTGGCTAAGGCATCTGCCAGATGGGCTTCAACGGTGCTGATCTGAAAAGGGGCTGTCATGCTGCCAATATCGGCGTTGCCCTTTTTATCGCTGGGATCAACTGGTTTGAGCTTGCGCATTTTTTCAGCCAACACATCTACAAATTGGGGGTAAATCTTTTCATGAACGTAAAGACGCTCAACAGAGGTGCAGGACTGGCCCGCATTGGTTAAAGCTCCCCACAGGGCGCCATTGGCGGTGCGGGCTAAGTCTACGTCTTCAAAGACAATCATCGGGTCTTTGCCGCCAAGCTCTAAAGTGACGGGAATCAGATGCTGGGCGGCTGTGGCCATGATTTTTTTACCGGTGCTCACAGAGCCTGTAAAAAAGATTAAATCGGGTTTGGCTTCAACTAAATCCTGGCCGGTTTGTTTACCGCCGTAAATCATCTGCAGCGCATCGCGCGGAAAATCTGCCGCTGCTAAAACGTCTTCGATTAAGCCGCGCAGAGGGGTGAGTTCAGAGGGCTTGGCGATCACGGCATTGCCGCAGATAAAGGCACTTAATGCGGGCACCAGCAGCTGATAAAAGGGGTAGTTCCAGGGTGCTATCACAAGAACTGTGCCGATCGGCTCAAACCAGACCTGGGATTTTTTGCCCATCAGAATGAGAGGGGTATGCACGCTGCGATCGCTTAAAGCTGAGGGGGCTGTTTTAGCAAGATGCTCACAGGCATCCAGCACGCCGAGAATTTCAGAGCTCAGGCCGTCCATCCGGCTTTTGCCGGTCTCAGCGATAATCCGATCTAAAATTTCTTCCTGGCGGGCCTGAACCACATGCATCACGCGCTGCAGGCAGCTGGCGCGCTCACTCAGGCTCATGGCTGCCAGACGGGTTTGGGCAGCGCGGGCGCGGGTATAAACTTCGCGAATAGATTCAGGTTTGGCTTCTTCAATCTGATAGAGGGTCTGGGTGGTGAGGGGGTTGCTGATCTCGATACTGCCCATCAGGGCCTCCGAAGGCACTAGAATAGCGCAAAAAAACGCGCATGAATACACAGAGTGTAGCCTGTCAACAAGGGTAGTGGGAAGGGCTGGGAATGTTCGGTTTAGCCGGTTGGGTTATACTTGATCAGCGAGTTTGAGCTGATTTTATGATGGTGAGGAAATCTCGATGTTAAAAGCCTTTTTAGTCAGTGCGGTTGTTTGGAGTTTAGGGGCTGGGCCGGTTTTAGCCGGAGCTTGTGACAAGCTGTTTTTGGATCTGGACAAAGGCACTTTAAATGGCGTAAAGCTGACAGCCAGTCTAGCTGAAGTTCAAAAAGCCTTCCCCTGTCCGCATACCCGTTCTAAAGATCAATTTGGCGAACATCTATTTTTTACTGAACAGGGTTTTTATCTCACGGTGGGTAAAAGCATTTTGGTCTCAGGCGTTGATGAACCTGGATTTATGGGCGATTTGTCTAAAGATCTGCTCGGTAAAGGCGTACTTGAAGTTGGGGATTTGCTGGGTGATGTGGCTTATACCGCCCATCAGAGCATAAGCGGATCAGAACAGGGTGCCCGTTATCGCTTTGCGTTTTATCCCCGGCCTTGGGGGACGTTAATCGTTAAATACAGTTATTTTAGTCCGGCATATGTGGAAGAAGTGATGATCACAACTCAAAAGCTGGCTGAACTCAAAAAGCTTTACCCTTAATTTCTATACTATTTTGATAGCCATGCCGTTTCGCAAAGTCTGAACTTGAACCTATAATCAGGGTCCATTCTGCTTATGAGGGTTTTTATGCGCCAATCATTGTTGCTCAGCACAGCTGTTACCTTTGCACTCTTGATCTCTTTGCCTGCACTGGCTGGTCCCTGCGATGGACTCAAGCTGGATCTCGAAAAAGGCACCCTGGGCCCAGTCAGCTTAAAACATAATCTGGCTGACGTAAAAAAAGCGCTGCCCTGTGCGCCTGAAACCGTTGAGAGCATGGCGGGGACAGCCTTATTTTTTGCCAAACAGGGCTTTTATATTACACCTGGCGAAAGCATTTCGGTTTATGCCACCCAGACACCTTTTAAAGGCATGCTGAGCCAGAATATTCTCAATAAACCCAAAGCCACAGTTGAAGGTTTATTAGGTGCGGCTGATTACAGCGCCCGCGAAGAAGCTGAAGCTGGCTTTTATACCCATGCTTTTTATACCCGCAGCTGGGGCACGCTGATGCTGAAATACAGTCCTAAAGGTCTGCTTGAAGAACTGACGCTAAATCGTTCAGCTCTCGACAAAATTAAAAAGCAGTTTCCTGAAGAAACAACTGAAGCCAAACCGGCAGCACAAGCAGCTGAAGATTTATCTGAAGAGCTGTCTAAATAAGCCCCTTAACTTTGACTTGTCGGGCTTGCTGCGGGATGACTGGATTATTTTAATCACCCGTTTGTTGCTGTACTGAGCCCAGACTTTAAGGCTGGGCTTAGAGTACTTTTAACTGAAGCTTAAGGCGAGTTGGTGGCCGATCAGGGCGATAAGGATCAAACGTTCACGTATAGATGTGAATTCTGGCTGATTGTCAGACATTGTTTGACCCTATCACCTAAGCTGAAAGGAACGCCATGCTACTGGACCGATTGCTCAACCGTCCCGACCGCTGGTTGCCCGAGCGTCTGCTTGATTTGCTCGGCCGCCGTGGTTCTGCTGTAGAGCTTCCCGCGCCTTCGCCGGGAGCTGGAACCATGCGCCTGGCTTACCTAAGTCACGCCCGTGAACGCGCTGGTCGTCATGGCGGCTCCCGCCGTACCCAGCCTTTAAATGGCTTAGTGCCTGTGCCGCTTGCTGATGGCGTAGATCTGTTTCTGGCGCCGGGCCTGCCTGGGATGGCGGGGCCGCTCGATCTGATTGTGCATGTACGCGGTGGGACACCTGATCATTTTCAAGCGCTGGGGTCACCGGCTTTGATTGTGCGGGCTGATACTGCGGGGCTTTCAGGTGCTTTGCTTAAACGCTTTGGCAAGCGTGACTGGCTGCGCCAGACTCAGGAAGCTGTGCTGCAGGCCTGCTGGCAGGAATGGCGCTGGTTGCCGATTATTGACCGTCGGGTTTTAAGCTGTTTTGGCTCTGGCTATGCGCCGATTGGTGCTGCGCTTGAGCAGGATTTAATTTTGGCCAAAACGGATGCTTTATTTGTTTTAGACGGCTTGCATTATGGCCGGCCAGGCAAAGTAGATAAAGCCGCTTTAGAACCTTTTACCCGTTTTGCTCAGCAAGCTGCTGAAGGCCGTAAGCTGATGGTGGTGACACATACAAGTATCACGCCCAAAAACTTTGCCTCTTCAACAGATTCTGCTCGCGCTTTGGTTCAGGCGGTTAAACCTCGCCGGGTTAAACTGGATCGCGCTCTGGCTGATGACTGGACGCCTTATCAGCGGGCTTTTAAAGGTGGCTTTTATGTTGAGAGCTTTCCGGGCCGCAGCACGGAGGCGCATATTGCTCAAATTCAGCAGCTTGGCAGACTTTGGCAAGCTTATCTTGATCTTCCTGCGCGATCTGCTGGGCAGTTCAAATACTAAGCTGTTACAATAGAGCCTGCGTTATAGCTATAGGCAAAAAGTTAAAGATTGTTTAATGCAGCTTTTAACAAGTCGCTAATGGCTGCTCGCTCCCGAGATGCGCCTCGCACGGGCCTTATGCCCTGAAAATCGGCCAGGAGCCTGGATTCAGATCCCCGAATTCCGATCTCATCTCATCCATATACTTTGACGATGGTTAAGTTGTCGTGGTATATTTTTAACTTCAGTTAGGAAATTCTTAAGGAAACGATGCCCTATGTCCAGAAGATGTGAAATCTCGAACAAACGGTACAACAACGCCAATCGCGTTAGTCACTCCAACCGTAAAACCAAGCATCGTCAGCAACCGAACCTGCAGTGGAAGCGCTTCTGGCTACCCGAAGAAAAGCGCTGGGTCCGTCTCCGCGTTTCCACCAAGGTGATGAAAACCATCACCCAGTACGGCCTGATGGCTACCATCAAGCGCTACGGTGCTGATGCCTCCGTGATCCGGAAATAATACCGGAATATTTGAGAAAGGAAACGACCCATGGCTAAAGCAGCTGCCCGCGTTCAGGTTAAGCTCAAAAGCACTGAGAGCCCCCATTATTACTACACCACCAAAAATAAGCGTAACACGCCGGACCGTATGGAACTCCGCAAGTACGATCCCGTGCTGCGCCGCCATGTGAACTTCAAAGAAGAAAAATAGTTTCTTCTCTAGCCACATGTATACGGGCGATCTGCCATCATGCAGACCGCCCGTTTTGTTTTGCGCACCAGAGCTTCGTGTTATGGGTTTTTGAAAGATAAAACAATCTGTCGACAGTCTTTATTTTTCTCTTCTGCCTTTAGAACCCACCACCCTACAGAACCTTTGGTTCTGCATAAGTGCCTTGTACACATCGCCCTACGGGCTCTGCTACAAGCACTTAACTCACCACAGCCAGCGAAGCTGGCTACTTCCACCATTTCCCTGGATCTATCAAGGCCTCTGCGGGAATATTCAGCGCACTGAGGGGATGGGGATAATTTGCCGTGATGCCAAATTCTGGTGCGTAGATTGCCTGACAGAGATAGAGTCCCTGGGCTGGAGCGGTGATGCCTTCAAGGCCTGCTTCTCCGGCTAAGCGTTGCTGGATGTGATTCTCAGCTAAGCGGCCACGGGCCATATCAAGCGCTGTGCCGACCAGATTGCGCACCATCGAATATAAAAAGCTGTCTGCAACAATATCTAGGGCATAATAGCCGTCTAACTCACGCACTTCGGTTTGCCAGACGCTGATAACCGGATTGCGGCGACTGCCGCCGCTGCGTTCAAATGCTGAAAAATCATAAGTGCCCAAACTCTGAGACCAGGCTTGTTTGAGTCGTTCGGGGTTTATAGCATGTGGATATTGCCAGCTATAACGAGCTTTAAATGGATCTGTTGGCTGATTAATATTAAGTAAATAGCGATAATGACGAGCCCTGGCGCTAAAGCGCGCGTGAAAATGTTCTGGCACTGACCCGATCTGTTTAAGGCTCAGATCAGCAGGTACCTGGCGATTCAGCAGTTCAAGCAAACGCTCAGGCCCAAAAGGTAATTTAGCGCTAAAGCTGATGATCTGCCCATAAGCGTGAACACCCGCATCGGTGCGGCCAGCGGCAACAGTTCGGATCGGCTGGCGCAAGAGACGCTGCAGAGCGGCTTCCAGTTCAGCCTGAACCGTGCGCTGATCGGGTAAAGCCATAAAGCCAGCATAACTGCCGCCGTCATAGCTGAGCTGCAGGGCCCAATGTGTAGAAGAGTCAGACATAGCAGGTATGATACAGGGTGGTGGGTGGTGAGGAGTGGGGTTTGGGTCAGGGAGAAGAGCCAAAAAATGCGTTGGTCAGAAAATGGTTTTTGATCCGTATAACCTAATCATGGGTTTTTTATTCTGTTATTGGGAAGTCAGCGATGAGTAAATCTGATGTTCTGACAGACAAGCTCTGGGTCAGATTGTTGTTTACTTATCCAGCGCTGACACCCGTGGTTTGGGGCGTCAGCGCGGTGCTGTGTACGCTATTGCTGTTCTGGGCAGGCTTACGCTTTATTCCCGCTAGTTTTCCACACTGGCTGGCTCTGGGCCTGATGCTGCTGGCTGCCTGGCTGAACCAGCTGATTGAGCGTAAAGTCTATACACCCCTCTCACGCTTATATGAGGGCGGCTGGATGCCCAGCTTTCAGCGGACCTTGCTGACGATGGGGTTATTTGCGCTGATGGCCGTGTCGGGTTATGTGCTCTGGGTTCAGTTTTATCTGGGACTGATTCTGTTTTTGGGGCTATTGTTTTATGCCTGGCGCTTTTTACCCCGCTCAAAAGGGCGACAGAGCCTAGCTGCTGCCTTTAATGAACTGGTTCATTCTCTTAAACGCATTGAGGCTCCTGGCATTCGCCAGGCCGAAAAAGTCTGCCTCTGGGCCTGTTTGCTGATTCTGCTTTGTACAGGGGCAGCTCTGCTCGATAAAGCTGTCACAACCGGCCACCCGATTTATCAGGTGCGCCTACTCGGTAAAGAAATCCGCACAGGTGGCAAAGGCAGCCGCTCTTATAACCTGACGCTGTCTGG
This sequence comes from Candidatus Sericytochromatia bacterium, assembly GCA_913773825.1. Lineage (GTDB taxonomy): Bacteria > Cyanobacteriota > Sericytochromatia > UBA7694 > UBA7694 > CAJYHH01. The sequence goes on from CAJYHH010001218.1 coordinate 6,384, forward strand.
CTGGGGACGTACCAAGCGCATCATTCATCTGCGGGTCAGCGAAGCTGAGTTTAATCGCTTAATCCCAGCCGCTGATTATAACATGCAGACTCGCAGAGGTCTGTTTGGCACAGAACGTCTGGAGAGCTTCAGTATTCGCCCCAGTCCAGACGCTCAGAATTAGAGCGTTTTAAGGCTTTGTCAAAAACTGCTGTAAAGGTGGCCAAAAGCGCTCGTAGGCTTCAATATGCGGCAGATGGCCAACATTATCCAATTCATAAAGTTGGGCTTGAGGGATAAACCAGGCAGCCTGACGACCCAACTGAGGATAATTACCCAGCTTGGCTTTTAAGTCTTCAGATGCTCGATCTTTGCCTGGAGCGGTGCGATCCCGCTGGCCAATGATCAGCAGGGTCGGCATCTTGAGTTCGCCGAAGTCCTGCACCACGGGCTGAGTAAACAACATCTCCTGAGTTAAAGCAGAATTCCAGGCTACACGCGGGTAATCAGGACTTAATGTCCAGCCAGCTAAAGGCAAAAGCCATTGCTCATATTCGGGCTTCCATTCACCACCATAATAATTGTCGATCTGGTATTTTTTCAGGCTGTCGTAAGTCTGTTTCAGTTCGCCAGCATAAGCCGCATCCACTGTGGCATAAGGGACGCCTTTGCCCTGCCAGTCTTCTAAACCAATCGGATTGAGTAAGACCAGCTTTTCAACCCGCTCAGGCTCCATCAGGCTCAGGCGGGCAGCCAGCATCCCACCCATTGAGTGGCCTAGCATTGCAAACTTCTCGACTCCCAGGCTGTCTAATAAGTCACGCGTCTGGCTGGCCAGCAGGGCAAAGCTGTACTGATAATGTTCGGGTTTGCTGGATTTGCCAAAGCCAATCTGATCGGGCATAATCACCCGCCAGCCCTGGCTGCTGAGATCTTTAGCCAGACGCTCCCAATAAGCCCCATTAAAGTTTTTGCCGTGCAGTAAGACTATACTTTTGCCATTGGGCTTTTCGGGTTTGAGGTCCATATACGCCATTTTGAGCTTCTGCTGCTGGCTGGTCAACTCACGATAATTCACTTCAAAGGGATAAGCATAGCCATCAAGCGTTTGGTTATAGGGTTTCAGTTCAGCTGGTGCAGCCAGTGCTAAAGCTGTAAAAGGATTTGTCAGGCTTAGTGTTAAAGTCAGAAACAAAGCAAGTTTGCTCATGGTGATTCTCCCCAAAGCAGATATTTTCAGCATAACAGCTGCTTGAGTTTAGGGGATCTGGATTAAACAAATTGGGGATAGGCTAACTTTTTTCTCTAAGTTATGATGTTGATGAACACAGTTGATAAGTTTTACCTTTAGGAAATTGCATTTGGTAGATTTTAAATGTATAGGATAACCCCTATCTTATATGTTTTTAAAACTCCGCATATTAACTGGGTTTGTGGACCTTGAAAACTAAATACTTTTTGGGTATGATGCGTTGTGTTATCCGGTAGCTTTTTTGTGGTCCTATTTTTTGAGGCTAATCCTAGGTTCTAGGGGAAGTCTGTTCCCCACGCTCGTGGGGATGAACCGATTTAGACGCCACCGCTGACGCCTCATATCGGCTGTTCCCCACGCTCGTGGGGATGAACCGGGATAAAACACGCATCCTAACCATCCCCCTCACTGTTCCCCACGCTCGTGGGGATGAACCGACATCATTCGCGCAGTCCGTGACCTGCCCAAGCTGTTCCCCACGCTCGTGGGGATGAACCGACACCACCCGCGCAAGCGGGTTTACTTGGGGACTGTTCCCCACGCTCGTGGGGATGAACCGCGGCCGTAATTCCGTTTTCGATTAGAATGTCCTGTTCCCCACGCTCGTGGGGATGAACCGCGGTGGATAAGGCCAATTTACGCGCCGATACCCTGTTCCCCACGCTCGTGGGGATGAACCGCGTTTCATTCACATGCAGCATGGCCCGATTAACTGTTCCCCACGCTCGTGGGGATGAACCGCCAGGTAAAACAGTTTTTGTCAGAAACGAAAACTGTTCCCCACGCTCGTGGGGATGAACCGTTAGCTTTCACCTTCCAGGTGCTATGTTCGCTCTGTTCCCCACGCTCGTGGGGATGAACCGAA
>CAJYHH010001219.1 GCA_913773825.1 Candidatus Sericytochromatia bacterium
TCAGTCTTAGCAGTGCACCGGTGGCGTCAAAGGCAGGGTAAGAAGTTAGCACTTTTGCACCTGTCAGACCCGCTTCAACCACTGATTCCATGGTTTCTTTAGAATCAATTTCACCCACTACCAGAATATCGGGATCCTGGCGCAGCATGGACTGAATCATATCAGCAAAACTCAGGCCTAAATCAGCGCTCCAGGCACCTTGAATTGTACCTGGAACCTGACGTTCTACAGGGTTTTCGGCTGTAATAATTGAGCGATTTTGCTGATTGAGATAGTTAATTGAAGAGTAAAGAGTAGTTGTTTTACCCGTATTCGCAGGACCTGTCACAATCACCAAGCCAGCTGGCTGGGCAAGAATTTTCTGTATGCGAATCAGATTAAGAGGTGAAAACCCAATCCGATCAATATTGAGCAACACATCCTGATGCATACTGTCTTTTTCGTTAAGCTGCATCACAACGTTTTCACCCCAAACACTGGGATAAGTTGAAACGCGCATTTCAACTTTACGACCACCAAAGTCGCCGATCACTTTGCCTTCTTGCAGGCCTTTAAGTGCAGAATCCAGACGTGTCACTTCTTTTAAACGATTGATCAGACCAGGCCCTAAGTTACTGGGCAAGTCGGTTTTATGGTGCAGCACGCCATCAATCCGGTAACGAATGCGGATATATTTTTCCTGAGGCTCAATATGAATATCCGTGGCGCGATCAGCCATGGCATTTTTAATCAGGAAGTTGGCAACTGCAGCAGAGTTATCATCAGCTGGAGTAGACGGAATCGGCGCACCTTCAAGCTTCATCTGAGTTGCTTCAGCTGCATTTGACTGCTCACTAACAGGTTCACCACGATAAAAACGGTCAATCGTCGCCATAATTTCTGACGAAGGAGCAATGGCAGGCGCAATTCGGCAACCCAGCTGACGGCCCAGTTCATGAAGCAGTTCTTTGTTAGCCGGATCTGACATCACAACCGTCATCTGATCCCCTTCCTGATGAACAGGCAGGAACATATTGTTGCGAACAAAGACTTCTGATAAACCATCCATCAGACTGCGATCCATCAGTTCAAGTGACGGAATAATGCGGGGAATATCTAACTGCACGCTGAGAGCATCCGTAAGCTGAGCTTCGCTAATAATTTTCTGTTCAACTAACAGTTCACCAAAACGTTTACCGCTGCCAGTCTGCTGAGCCAGAATCAGATCCACATGTTTAGCTGTAATCAACCCCATGGTAATCAATAGCTCACCGAGATAAATACGCTTGTTGTATTTCTTTAAAAAGCGCTGCAGCTCATCGCGGCTAATCAAGCCTAAGTCAACGCAAATCTGGCCAAAAGGCTTAAAGTCACCCGTGTAAGTGTCTTTTTGCTGTTTTTGGACTGCCAGTACTTTATTGACGGCATCCATGGTCAGATAGCCTTCTCTGATCAGCAGCTCTCCGAGCTTATAGTGTTGGCCGGTCGCATTATTGATGCTCATAGATTCCCCTGTATTTGTTCTATCGCTGTCGTGTCAAAGGCAGAGCCCGACAAAAACCAAAATCAAAAGGCGCCGACAGCGGAAATCCCGCAGCCGTGAATGAACTATTCTAACGCAGAGCCTGCAGTTTTGAAATCAGCCGTTTGGCAACAGGATCCGGGATCAGAACATGATCCGCTTTCCATTTATTCAGATTCAGCAGATCCATCGTGCGGGAATAAAGCGGATTCCACTTTCCGTCTTTGTTCTGATACAGGATGTAGTAAGACTTATTCGCTTCAGGGCGAGTCACTTTAGTGAGGGCATAACCAGAATCAATAAACACGGCTTCACAGTAACAAATTGGCTTTTTATCAGCTTTGCAAATAATACTCTGTGCAGAAGCAATTAAGACTTGTTCTGGAGTTTGAGTTGAATTATTTATGCGCTGCTTCATCTGCTGAACATTTACAGCCAGTGCCGAAGGGCTTAATACAAGCAGCAGACTCAAAGCAAAAAAAGCTCTATTCATCGCTATCATCATCCACGCGACTCCTTAAACCAGAGAACTTATACACAATTCTAACAGATTGCCCGCTTGAGGCTAAAACCGGCTGTTCATGTCTATCTTGTCCTTTTACGACTCGGCGTTTGTCTGATGTTGACCCTGAGTTTGCGCTAGGAGGGAATCTTGGGCAGTGCTATCATATGAGGGAACCATGCTGGCCCAAGCGGCGTCTGGAAGGAGTTATGCAAAACCGACGAACTCAGGGAACAGAAGGAGAAAATCTGGCACGTTCTCTACTCGAAAAAAAGGGATATGGATACGTTGGCAGAAACTACAACTGCCGCTGGGGAGAAATTGATTTGGTGATGCGGGATCGCGAAACCCTTGTTTTTGTTGAGGTCCGGTCGCGACGCAGCCTGAGATACGGGCATCCACTTGAATCAGTGACTCTAACCAAGCAACGCAGATTAATTCAGACAGCCAAGGATTATCTGCTACACCATCCCCATCAAGGCCCCGTCCGTTTTGATATTGTCGGTATTCTGATGACCCCGGATATTCAAATCCAGCATCTCGAAAATGCTCTTGAAACCAGCACATTCTTTTGAATTTTGAAGGAGTTCAAACCTCTTATGTTAAAGAAAAAAACCTTTTGGATGTATCTGCTGCTGGCTAGCCTGATGGCCCTGCCCGGTTGGGCCCTGCCTAGCAGCCTGATTGCAACGTATACAATCAACAGCAAGCAAAACGGCAAACCCATCGCCGCCAATGCAAAAATTTATTATGCCGGTCAAAAATTCCGCGCTGAGATTTCCAGCAACGCCAATACTTCCAGCAGCCCCGTGCGTGTTTCCAACAACGCGACCATTATCATGGATACCCGCACTAAAGTCGGTTATCTGCTGGATGCTGGCTCACGCACCGCAATTAAAATTGACCAGAACCAAATGAAAGCTGTCGCTGGCAACTCGTCCGGCCCCTCTAGCCTGGCTGACCCCTCTTCACTGACAGATACAGCAAAGCTCAAAGCTGAAATTGCTCGTCAAGGCGGCAAACAAATCGGTAAAGCAAATATTCTGGGTCAGGCTTGCACCATCTGGCAGATGAGCGGCAGCGTCCCGATGCAAGGCACCACCCATAAAGTTACGTCTAAAGTCTGGTTAGCTGATGCTATCGGCATGCCCTTAAAAATGGAGGCTAATTCAGACAAAGCCGGTCAGATTATGTCGATGAACGCCACCAGCCTACAGGTAAATGTGCCGGTTAACAACGGCATGTTTGGCGTCCCCAACGGCTATGCGGTTCGCAACCTGAGCGATATGTATAAATCTCCTCGCTGAGCTTTAAACCGCATAACATTCGCTAACTAATCCTTACAAAAACAGCCCTCAAAAGAGGGCTGTTTTTTCATGTGTGACTGTTGCTTTATCTGGTCACACAGAATAGTCTATTAAGCTTTGATTTTGACCCAACCCGCCTGATGATTAGCGATTAATAAAGCCATTACAAAGCCTGACAACATTGTCAAAGCCCCTGCCCACCAGGTTAAACCGCCTAGAAAATCTGCATGATGAGTCATATCTAACATACCCAATAAAACGGCCCAGTCATGTTCACCCCCAATTAAAGGCAATTCCTGGCGATACGCATCCGCGACATAAAAACTAACGTCAATTAAGCTGTCACCAATCCAAAGCAGCGTGATGGCAGCAGCAAAAAAATCTCGTCGCAAAATAAACGAGCCTGTAAAAAAGGCCGGAAACATAACCTGAAACGCTGAACCACCAAGAAAATGCATAAACTCCCCAAAGGGTAAAAACACCATATGGCCAGCTTCGTGAATGGGCAAATGCAGATGATGAGTAAATAAAAACGGATTATTGCTAAACAACCGATAAACCAGCCAGATCAAGGCCAGGACTAATATCAAGGGTGGCGCCCAGGCCGGCAGTGGTTGGCCTTTAGCATTTAAACGCTGTTCGGATTCAAGCATAAAAAGACTCCGGAGTTTGAAGCCATTGTAACGGCTCACACTCCGGAGATCAATTTAAGTTGTTAGTTAAAGTAAGGGGCAAAGATCAAGAAGGAATTAAACAGGCTTAGGAGCGTAGCTCCTGGCGAGCATAGGTCTGGCCGTTTTCAGCTACCTTTTGCAACATTTCCCAGTCAGATTCCGGATCTTCGAGAATCTCAATCATCTGATAAGCTAAAGTACGCGGAACGGCGCCTTCAAGTAAAAATCCGTTTTTGCCGTCCAGAAAACCTTTACGCTCATGTAATGAGAGACCTAGAAATCCGCAGGCCATCGCATCCAGCAATTGTTTATCTTCAGCTTCAAGCGCCAGATATAAATGAGGCTCTTGAACAGGCAGATAGGCGGCAATCGCTTCAGCCAGTTGCTGGGTTTCGACCCGTTCCAGACTGCGCAGGCAAAGATGGCTGGCGGCCTCAGGATGAGCATCAATTAAAGGTTTTAGTGCAGCTGTATCTGTGGATTCAGGTACCAGCAGAACGAGATTGTAAGACATGTATAAAGCAGAGCGCACCCAGGCTTCAACCAAGGGCTGAGCGGTGGTGACAGCTGCGCTGCACATTAAAATTGGCAGATGATAGTGGTCGTAAGAAATGCCGCTGGTGGGCATCTCAGGCTCTTCGGCATAGAGGCTGTCGAGGAGCATCAGGCGCGCTTCTTCCAGCTCACGAGCGTTGAGCTGGCTTAAGGGAGCGGAAAACATCCGAATAACATCCTGTTGATGAGCGTGACGTTTACGAATGATGTCCTGAGCCGAAATCAGAGAAAGGTCGAGTGCCATAAGAAGTTCCTCCTTGGAATTGCCCCGTTGCTTTAACTGTTTCATCGTAGAGGATGGCTTATAAAAACGATATCAAGACTTCGGACTATAAAATAAAAATCTCGTAAAAAGTGATTTGACGCAAATAGAATCAAATGTATTAAAAAATGCACATATTAACATGAGCTTTTAATAGAGTTGGCTGAATATACCAAAATATTTATTAATAAAGACAAAAAGATTTTAAAACAAGAAAATAGGCCCTCTAAAAACGTCACAATTAAGCCTCCTCTAGACAGAGCGAGTACCCTAGCTGATCCAGTAAAGGCTTGACTTATTCGGTGTAAATATAAGTTGAGTGAGGTTCCGCAGCGGCTGACAAAAGCAGCTTAAATTGCTTAAAACAGCTGCTATCAGCTAGATCGTTTTTAAAACTAAGGCTGACGGTTGTGCTGAACGCCTGTATCGAGGGTTTCAAGGACCTTATCCCACAGTGCATCCGCTCCGTCATATTGGCGCGGACTTGCCATGGCATGAGGCACTTTTTCGGCTGCGGGAAAATGATACCAGCCATGTTTAGCACCGCCACCAGAACGATCATAGAGTTTTTGAACAGCGTCAGTCCCTGACAACTGATCGCCTTCAGTTGTCATAAACTGAACCGGCACATCCACTTTACGTACTTTTGTGCCCATACTCAACATAGCCTGAGCATTGCCTAAACTACCTTGGGTATGAGGCATTTCGGGGTTATTTCCAAAACGCTCATTTTTGTTATACGGAATAAAGTCCAGGGCACGCGGCAAATCAATTGGAGTATAACGGGCTACAGCATCTACCACCCGATTAACAACTGGCACCCGGTTATCTGGGCCAATATAAGGCGCCATTGCCACCACTCCTTTAATCTGGGGGTATTTCTCTGCCATGCGCAACGCCAGATTGCTGCCACCAGATAAGCCAATCACCTGAACAGGCCCACCTAATGCAGCAGCTTCAGCAAAGGTTTCATCAACAAAGCGTTCGTATTCTTCAGTGTTCCAGGGATCTACCATTTTTTCGCCTGTGGGCACACCATCTGGCTTTACAAAGCCATGACCCGGCAAACGCGGAACAAATACCTGATAACCAGATTTATAAATTCGCTCAGCGCTCTCAGCATATTGCCAGGGACCGGCTGTATAGCCATGCAGCATAATCACAGCCCCTTTCGGGCTAGGCTGAGGATGAGTGAGCAAAAGTGACTGGTAATTAGGACGTAAATACAAACTGCGCTTCACTGAGCGATCCTGTAAAGCAAGATCTGCCGCTATGCGCTGCTCTAACTTTGCAACAGCCTGTTCATAACGCGCCTGATCCGGTAGTGGCGCAAAGCTGAGCATCGCTGGCAGATTACCTTTTAGGACACTCGCAGAATTTAAGCTGGACTGATCGCCGATTAATCCCGTTTCGCCGATTAATTGTCCCTTTTTAGCTGGCGCAACAGAGCTCCCAGTGTTAGTAGAGGTGTTAACAGCGGCTTTAGCAACCTCAGTTTGTGCGGGTTGAGCAGGCTGAAAAAGAGGGCGATTGGGATTGATGGCCATATCAGATTGTCCTCAAAAATTTTACGCGTTATCTAAATTATCAGCAATTTGTAATCAGATCTTGTCAAAGATTCAGATCCAGCTGCAAATCAATCCTTAAAGCCAGTTATTCTGGAACAACCTCATAATTATCTTTAGCATCGCGCACCACAAAGCCGCGTGCGCTGATCTCATCACGTAAGCGGTCAGATTCTGCCCAATTGCGGTTCAGTCGATGCTCCCAGCGCTGGCGAGCCAGCTCTAAAACCTCTGCAGGCACTTCAATCACAAGCTCTGGGAAGTCCGTAAAATCCATCAGACTTAGGCTCAAGATGCCGTCATAGTGACGCAGCAGTTCAAGCTTTTCTTTACCGCCGACTGCTTTGTCCTGAACCAGCTCCCAGATTAGCCCTAAGGCTTTAGGGGCATTGAGATCATCGCACAGGGCGTCTAATAAACGACGATCATAATCAGCCGCCAAATCAGCCCCCTGGCTTTCACCTTGATTAAGCCCCTGAATCAAACGCTTTAGCTTGAAGTAAGCAGTCTGGGCTGATTTTAACGCTTCAAACGAAAAAGTCAGAAAAGATCTGTAGTGGGACATCAGGGTTAAATAACGATAAGCCCGAGCAGAAAAGCCTTCATCCAGCAGCGTTTGCAGAGTCAGGAAATTGCCTTCTGATTTACCCATCCGGCGCTCACTATCCAGCACTAAAAACTCACCGTGCAGCCAGTAATTCACGTATTTCTCACCGGTGGCCGCTTCAGCCTGAGCAATTTCATTGCTGTGATGCACAGGAATATGATCCGTGCCGCCGGTATGAATATCAATCGACTGGCCGAGTTCAGCAAAGATCATCGCCGTGCACTCAAGATGCCAACCAGGGAAACCTTTACCCCAGGGGCTCTCCCATTCCATCTGGCGCTGCTGATCAGCAGGGCTAAACTTCCAGAGCGCAAAGTCAGACTTATGACGTTTACCTTCGGCAGAGACACGCTGCCCTTCATTTAAGCCATCCAGATCCAGCTTGGCCAGCTTGCCATAGGTTTCAAAACGAGATGTATCGTAATAGACACCATCTGCAGTGTTATACGTCATTTCTTTTGATTCAAGCTGGCTGACCAGATCAATCTGCTGGGGAATATATTCTGTGGCATAAGTAAAACGGGTCGGAAAGGCGATATTCAGCAGTTCAATATCGCGTTTAAAAGCTTCTGCATAAAACTTAGAAATCTCCCAAGCACTGCGGCCGGTTTCAGCAGCTGCTTTTTCGACTTTATCGTCACCGGCATCCTGATCAGAGGTCAGATGTCCTACGTCAGTAAAGTTAATGATATGCCGAACCTCATAACCCAAACGCTGCAAAAGCTTTTTGAGTAGATCCGGAAAAACATAAGATCTCAGATTACCAATATGGGCATAGTTATAAACCGTTGGCCCACAGGTATAAATGCGCACTTCACCGGGAGTAATCGGCACAAAGCTTTCTTTGCTGCGGCTGAGCGTATTAAAAAGCGTCAGTGTTTGGGTTGTGTTGGCTTGATTCATAGAAGCTGGTCCTCGGCTGAAGTTCTGGGCTGAAGTTAACTGGCGTTAACGAGAAGTAACAAGTATTCTAACCGGAAAGAGAGACGTTTAGGGACGCGATGCGCTTGTTTAGAGCGTTTTACACGTGCGCATAGTCAGAACAGATTTGCGATTTAGCTGCAGATCGACTAATAGTCCAGTTTTAGTTTTAAATCTCGTCTTCTTCGAGCACCTCAGCTACTTTTGCAATAGCAGATGGTTTACCCAATAACATTAACGTGTCACCTGGCAATAAAACCAGATCTGGAGCAGGGTGAGGCAGGACTTCACCACTGCGCCCAAGCGCCAAAACCGTGACATCAAAACGATTGCGCAGAGCAGTTTCTGCCAAAGTCTGTCCGCAAAAAGGAGCACTTGGCAGCAGGCGCAATGAAACAAACTGAAAATCAGGAAGATGTTGATCAAGCCGTCGGGAGATCTGACGCGTCAGGCCCTGACCTGAGCGCAATAAACCATCGTGATCGTTACGGACTTCAGAAATCAGATTGACGATCTCCTGACGTGGCACTAAACAGCGCTGTAGCACACGCGAAAAGATCTCTAATGAAGATTCAAATTCTTCAGTCACAACTTCATCAGCCCGTAAGTTATACAGCTCGTCAATTTCGCTGACAAAGCGCGTGCGAACCAGAATCCAGAGTTTAGGATTCATGCGTCTTGCGACTTCTACCACACGACGGGTAGCAGCAGCGTCTGAAATCATCACTACTAACATCTGAGCTTGATTAATCCCCAGATGCTGCAAAATTTCAAGCTGAGTGGCATCCCCATAATGAATCGCCAAGCCCTGTGTGCGCTCTTTGCGCACAGTATCAAGGTTCATCTCTAAAATCTGATAAGGAATCCCCGCATTTTCAGCCGCACGCGCCAAATTACGCCCCCCCACGCCAAAACCAAT
>CAJYHH010001220.1 GCA_913773825.1 Candidatus Sericytochromatia bacterium
TATCTTTCCACTTAATAACGTGGATCGAGTCTGTGGGTTTCCAGAACAATTCTTTGATTGCTTTGCGGTAAATCCGATCTCCTTCTTTCTCAAGCTCGCTGAGCTTTTCGATGTGGGAGGTAAAGCGTTCAAGATTGCTAAGATTGTCGAGTTGGCCGATCAGAAGCTGAAGCTCCTTGACCGAACGCAGCAAAACGTCAGCCTGAGCATGCACAGCAGGCTCAACTTTATTGACGTGATACATGTCAAAGCGGCGGGCCGCACTTGAAACATGTTCTGTAATGCTGGTGAGAGTTTTATTGAGACTAAAAATATCTTCGCGATCCATGGGCGTCACGAAGGTTTGAAACAGAGCGGTACGCAGGTCATCCGAGACGGCATCGCACTTTTTATCAAGGTCAAGCAATCGCCGGAATGTCTGATTATCTTCCGCCAACTCGGCGGTTTTACGTTCTGCTACAATGGGGGCATCGGGGTAGGTCTCAAGAAATTTGCCAAATTCTGCGACAGTTTCCACAAGACATTCTGACAAATTATTAAATAAATCGTAAAATTTTTTGTCTTTGGGGAAAAAGTTTAATTTAACCATTAGTTTGTGCTCGCTTAAAAAGCAAGATTAAGCGGATCAGTGTATAACCACTGGGTGTGGTTCTTAGTCGAGCATGATAACACAGATCCTATTCTGTGAATATCCTAAGCAGTTTTTTTGCTGTATAAACCCACTTGTATACTTGTGTATGACTTGTTCTTCACGCTGCGTTAAAGCCGCATCAAGGTTAAGGATCCCCCTAGTGAAATGTGATGATTGTACCTGTCTTTTTTGAGGGGGTTGTATTATAATATGTATGTAATTGATCAAGGTCTAAAAAATCATATTTGGCCCTTGAATCAGACACCAATCAGAGAAGTGGCCCTTTTGCCATGAATTATCAAGAAATCAATGAGCTCTTGCAAGCGTCTGCTACCGTGCGGCTTTTTCGTAGTGATAGCGCGGCGCTGATTCTGGCGTTTTTTGTCAGACTTTTTCGTGAGCGTAATCTGCTGGTGCTGAGCGAAGCAGATTTAATTGAGCAATTGGCAGATTTGCTTGAAGACGTTAACTACACTGAATCTGCTCACGAGCCCGATGATAGTCGGCAGCTTTCTTACTATGAAGCCCGCGCTCGCCAGTTAATTGGCCGCTGGACTGATCATGGTTATTTGCGCAATTACCCAGATGCCCGCGGTGAAGTGTTTTATGAGCTGACGCCAGACAGCGAAAAAGCTCTACAATGGCTGGATACACTTAACAAACAAGAATTTGTTGGTACAGAGTCTCGTTTTAAAGATATTCTTAACAAAATGCGTGAGCTAGTTGAAAATAGCCATGCTGATCCCGATGAGCGGATTCGTGATTTAGAAGCCAAGCGTGCAAAACTCGATGCTGAGATCATGCGCATTCGCTCTGAGCAGAGCGTGAAAGCTTTCGACGATTATCAGGTTAAATCACGTTTTCTTGAAATTCACCGTCTGGCCCAGCAGTTATTATCTGACTTCCGCGAAGTTGAAGATAATTTCCGTGAGTTGACGCGTGAAATTTATCAGCGCCATATGGAGTTGCGTACAGGTAAAGGCCAGATTTTGCGTTATGCTTTTGACGCTTTAGACTCCCTTAAACAAAGTGATCAGGGCAAAAGCTTTTACGCTTTCTGGGAATTTTTGCTGATGACATCTGGTCAGCGTGAGTTACAGGAATTAACCGATCAGGTTCAGGGACTATTGCGTGAGCGCAATATAGAGTCAGGTGATGGCTTTTTACGCCATTTGCGCAGTTATTTACATCAGGCTGCCCAAAAAGTTCTTGATAGTAATGACCGGATGGCTGAACGTCTGAGTCGGATTATTGTCGACAAAGACCCCGCTGAATCCCGCCAGCTTAAAGAAACCATTGCCCGCATCAAAGAACTCGCTGTTAAACTGGCCAAACAAGACGATCTGCGCGATGAAGATTCAGAAAAACCCTTTATGTGGTTAGAAATGCATCCACATATTGCGATGCCGATGGAACGCAGATTATCCCTTGAACCCGAAGAACCCATTTTTCTTGAGCAGCCCGATGCTGGAGACTGGGAAGAAGAGCCTGAAGTGCTTGATTATCTCTTTAAAGCTTTTTACGTGGACAAAAGTGCAATTCGTGAGCGAATTGAGCAATTGCTTGATCAGCATCCCGAATGGACACTTAAAGATATTCTTGCCCAGTTCCCGATTTCACAGGGTTTGCCAGAACTCTTTGCCTATCTGTCGATGGCTAGCCGCCAGGATCACCAAGCGATTGCCGGTGATGACAGTGGCCGGATTCTGATTCCTTTTGACCATGAGCGCCAGCGGGCCTTGCTGATGCCCAAGGTGCGCTTTAAGAAACAGTGAGTGTATAGATGATGAGTGAATCTAATCTGCAAGCAAATTCTGAAAATCCAATTGAAACAAAAGTTGACCCCTATGCCCAGGTGATTGTGCGTCTGTTGGGTGGTGAACTGTATGAAACCGATAAAATCTGGTCAGAGCTGCTTGAGTACCGCCACCCGATTGCTCAGTACTTTGCCCGCATCGGTCTTGAGTTAATTGTTGACCAACGTGATGGCTTTGCTTTTTTACGTCAAAGTGAGCTGGACGAAAGTGGGCGCACCATTGGCCTGATTAAGCGCACACCGCTATCGTATGAAGTGACTTTATTGCTGGTGCTGCTGCGTGAATTATTAGAAACTTATGAACTGAATGACACCACCAGTCCAGCCTGCTTTGTGTCTCATCGCAAAATTCGCGATGAGCTGGAGCTGTACTTCCGCGATAGTTCAAACAAAGTAAAGTTGCTGCGGCAGCTTGATCGCTATATCAAACAGATTGTTGAACTCGGCTTCCTGCGTCTAGTCCAGGACAGCCCCACAGCTGATGAGCGTCAGTATGAAATCCGGCGCATCATCAAAGCCAAGATTACCCCCGACATTCTTGAAGAAATCCGTCGGGTGATGGAACGGGAGGCTGCACATGTCTGAAGAAAAAGCTGAGAAAAAAAACGGCAACGGCAACGGTAAAAGTACTGGGAGCGGTAACCAAGCTTCCCAGGCTGTCCTGACCCCGCCAGATACTCATTTTGAGCTTGGTGGTGCTGTTTCCAGACTGCAGCCTGGTTATCGCCTGCAGTATCTGGAGCTCTATAACTGGGGCACTTTTGACGGCCAGATCTATACTATTCGGCCTGAAGGCCAGTCATCCCTTTTAACGGGTGCAAATGGTTCAGGTAAAACCACCCTGATTGATGCCATGTTGACTTTATTAGTGCCTGAGCGCAAACACCGCTTTTATAACCAGTCTTCAGGGGCTGAAAAGAAAACTGAGCGCAGTGAAGAGTCTTATGTCTTGGGCCAGTACGGCAATATTCAGGAAGAAGGCCGCAGTTATTCAACGGCTCAGCAATTGCGAAATGATAAACGAGCCGCTTATTCGATTCTATTGGCCAGTTTTGCCAATCATGCTGGTCAGCATGTCACGCTCGCACAGTGTCGTTGGTTTGTCGGCAATGAACTCAAGCGGGTCTGGGTTATTGCTTATGCCCCGCTGACGATTTCAGATGACTTTACACCTTTTGATCCAAAAGGCCAGTGGCGTCGTGATTTGCGCAGCCGTCATCCTAACGTAGAGACACGTGAGACCGTTGAGTTTTTCGACTCGGCCAGTAAATATGCCCGCCGCATGTTAAAAGTCTTTGGAATGCGCTCACATAAAGCCCTAACGCTGTTTAACCAGACTGTCGGGATTAAAGTGCTCGGCAATTTAGATGCGTTTATTCGCGAAAACATGCTGGATGCGGGCGAAACCGAAGAAGGCTTTATTCAGCTTAAAGATACTTATCGTCTGCTGTTAAACGCTAAAAACGCGATGGACAAAGCCGAAGAACAGCTTAAGCTCTTGCAGCCGGTGCGGCAATTAGCTGAAACCCTGTCAGTGATTGAAACTTCCCGCGCAAGCTGGAAGCGCGATCAGCAATTAGCGGATCTGTATTTTGCTTCAAGTCGTCAGCGCTTTTTAGCTGATCAGATTAATGCCGCTCGTGAACGTGTTAAAGAAGTTCGCGCTGACATTGATCGCCTAAATGAAACGCTTGAGCGCAGTCGCGAAGACAAAGAAAGTCTGGGCCGTGTGCTGTCTTCAGATCAGACCGGTCATGAATTAGCCCAATTAGCCTCCCAGATTAAAGCTTTAGAGTCTCAACAACGCGCTAAACAAGAAGAATTGACCCGTTATAATCTCTTGGCTCAAGCTTTGGCTTTCCCTGAGAATCCTGACGAGGCAACGTTTAGGCGTTCGCTTAAAGCCTGTCAGCAGCGCACAGGTGAAATTCAGGAAAAACGCCGACGTTTAGCCCAAGAAGA
>CAJYHH010001221.1 GCA_913773825.1 Candidatus Sericytochromatia bacterium
TATCTTTCATATTGGCGATCACTTTTTGCTGCTCAGAGCTTAAGCTGCCAATGGTTCCGCGTAAAAACAGCTGGCAGAAGCTATAGATATTGCCAACTGGACTGCGAATATCGTGAGCAGCCATACCGAGAAAATGATTTTTAAGATCAAGTGATTTTTGAATCACATCGAACTGTTGCATTTGGTGAATATTCTGGCTAATGCGACAGTTAAACTCTTCAATTGAAAACGGTTTGCGCAGATAATCTGAGGCCCCAGCTTTTAAAAAGCGAGCTGAGAGGACAATATCATCGCTTGCAGAGACGCCCAAAATTGCTAGCTGACTTGGCTTAAAGCGGCTGCGGAGTTTTTGAGTAAGTGCGATTCCATCCATATCGGGCATCATATAATCTGTAATCACCATACGAATATCGGTCTGGTTGCCCAACATGTCTAAAGCTTGTTGGCCATTACTGGCCTCTAAAACGGTGTAGTTGCGGATTTTAAGCAAACGTTTAAGATACGCCCGATAGCTGATTGAGTCATCAACAACTAAGACTTTTGTATTGCGGTTTTTGTCGAGGCGATCGATCTGCTCAATAATTAAATCATAGTCGTGACGTCCGCCTTTGACGAAGTAGTCCACGACATTTTTGGCCAATAAGAGTTCGCGCCACTCTTCACCAAAGGTTCCAGTTAACACAATTGGGCGAATTTGACGTAGGGCGAGATAGTCAATGACGTCTTCGCCATCAGCATCGGGCAGGGTTAAATCAACCAAGGCCCATACAAAGTGATAATTGCCGCTTTCGACAAGTTCCTGGGTTTTGGCAAAACAATCAGCCCAGACGGCTTCATAGGGCAGGGCTGATTCCCTGAATTTATTAAGGGCAAGTGTGCCAAGTGTCTGACTGTCTTCGACAATCAGAATATGCTGGGCAGCAGAGGATTCAACAGACATACGCCTTACTCCTGCTGGGATGCTGTAACAACCCACGGGCTAATCGATTTTCTGAATCTATTGTATGACGAATTGTGAGAATTTGTTAGAGAAAATGTAGCACTGGCTTAGGTAAGGTATTAATATTGCTTTTTATTTACAGTTTAAGGCGCTCCTAAATCAGCCCTTGGACATTTTTCTGCTTGGATTTTTTAAACCGTAAGCGTCTTAAAAGCTATCATCAAAAAAGATAAAAGGACGAACCACGGTGATAAGACCATCAGTGGTTCGTCCTTAAGTAAAAAGACACAAATTGCTAAATGTTTTTGTGTCGGTAGTTTTTTAGTCTTTGCTTGGAGCTAAAGAGCTATCTTGCTTCATGGGTTCTGTATCGCGATTTTCAGCCCGGGCTGGTGGGCTAAAAATCTGAGGGCTTGATGTGCCTGCTGAGTGTCCAGGCAATGCAGGCATGCCTTGTTTGGGACGGGCATCCGCTGCAAATTCAGATTGAGGTTTAATCTGCAGCAGTTGGTCTTTGTGAATCACAAAGTCTTCACGTTTAGGCGCAAAGATGGTGTAGATGCCTGAATCCATACGGATGGCATCACAGGGGCAGGCCTCAACACAGTAGCCGCAATAAACGCAACGTAGCAAATCAATATCGAAAATTTTAGGACGTTTTTCGATTTCTGGATTTTCGTGTTCTTCAGCTTCGATGTGAATACAGTTTGCCGGGCAAACTGTTGCACACATCATACAAGCCACACATTTGACTGTGCCATCATCACGCTGGGTTAAACGGTGTTTACCGCGATAACCTTTGGGCATGACTTTTTGTTCTTCTGGGTAATCAACGTTTACTTTATCAATGCTGCCCGTTAAATTGGCAACAAAGTGTTTAGCTGTAACGGACATCCCTTGAAAAATCGGAACAAGATAAGTCTTTTCCCAGAAGTTCAGCTCTTCCCGCTGAACTTTTTTAATTTTGACTGGTTTCATCCTTTTAGTCCTCCAGTGAGGAAAATCATCACACCCGTCAGGAAAATATTTGCCAGGGCGATTGGAAGCAGAGATTTCCAGCCTAAAAACATCAGCTGGTCGTAGCGGAAGCGCGGCAGGGTCCAGCGCACCCAGATAAAGAAAATGCAGATCGCCAGAATCTTGCCAATAAAGGCACCCATCTGAGCCAGAGCGGCAAACAAAGGTCCACCCCATTCTTGCGGGAAGCCAAACATCGCCAGAGCGCCCATGGTCGCAAATGCGCCACCAGCTGCCAGTATCAGCAAGACACAGTAAATCAGGCCTTCTTTGTCGCGAATGTCTTTAAATTTACCGTTGTATTTGGCATAAAAACGATAGCTCAAGAATGCCAGACCCAGCATCACAACAGCTGCGCCCGCAAGCGCAACCTGACTGAGCACAGGGGCCAGTGCAATCAGACGCTCAGTTGGCAGATAAGGAATCTGCCAGCCACCAAAAAACAACGTGGCAATCATCGCTGAAGCGACTACCATTGCGACGTATTCAGCCATAAAGAAGGTGCCAAAGAGCATGCCGCCATACTCAACGTGAAAGCCCGCAACCAGTTCTGATTCACCTTCAGCAAGGTCAAATGGGGCGCGATTTGTTTCAGCAAACGCGCAGACAATAAAGACAATTGCGGCCAGCGGCTGAATAAAAATCCCCCATTTGGGTAAAAAGCCAAACAGTAAATCGCCCTGGGCAATAACCATATCGTTAAGGTGCACCGTGCCAAAGGTCATAATCAAGCCGATGACAGATAGACCTAAGGGCAGTTCGTAAGAAATTAGCTGAGCGCTTGAGCGCACGCCGCCAAGCAGGGCATATTTATTATTGGACGCCCAACCTGCCAGAACAACGCCATAAACCATTAAAGATGTCATGGCGAAATACCAGAGAATACCAGCATCCAGATGCAGAGCCTGCATACTGATTTCTTTGCCACCAGGTAAATGAATCACGTCAGCAAAGGGCACAACCGGTAAGATAATCAGCGCCACACCCGCAATAATCACAGGCGCTGCCAGATAATGAAACAGATGCACATTGCGTGGAATAAGCTGCTCTTTAGAGAGCATTTTAAACGTGTCGCCAATTAAGTGAATCAGACCGCCGAGTCGGACAAAGCCGATTGCAGCACGATTTGGGCCAGGGCGATCCTGAATCAGAGCTGAAACTTTACGCTCAAGCCAGACCAATAAAGGGACAAGTGAGAGCGGAAACAGGATAAAAAATAGGACTTTGGCCAGAACAATGCCGATGTCCAGAACTGCGTTAAGGGTGTCAGGATTCATGGGCTGCGATGACGGCTTCCTTTTCTGCTTCTTCTTTCGGGGCCAGTGAGACACCTTCATCAGGAATCTCGTAATAAGTTAGGTTGGCCAGCGGGGCGTACTTACTACGCAGAATGCTCCAGACATCTTCAACATCTGCATAAAGAGGCGGGGCACTCAGCAGAGGTTTAAAGACTTCTGAAATCAGTTTCCAGCCGGGACGAGCTTCGCTCGTTGGGAAGTAAGCCTGGCTGACTTTCTGCAAACGCTGTTCGGCATTTACATAACTGGCATAGTGCTCAGCATGCATGGTGATTGGCAAAGCGACATCGGCACCCAGTGCCAGTGGGCTGGCCTGGCTACCTAGGAACACAACTTTAGCCTGCGTAGAGCTGAGTAATTTGCGCAAGGCTTCAGCGTCGTTATCCAGGCTAATCACCAGCTTGACCTGGCTATTTAGATTCTGCTCAAGCGCATCGGCGCTGGTATCAATTTCGAGTAGCTTGAGGCCCGCTGTATTGGGGGTTTTGTCTGCCAGACGCAGAAGATTGTCAGCTTCACCCCAGCGATCATAATTGGGACCGTAGACTGTCTCAGGGCCATTGACCTGCAGCAGCAGATGTTTGAGCATAAAGTTATCTTCAAGTGAAGCGGTTGAGCTGCCGATCGCCACAATCGCCTCACGACCATGTTGCTGGAAAGCATCTTGAAGCAACTTAGAGGCTGTTTTAACCGCTTCTTCAAGACTTGTAGGCTGGCCTTTAAGCAGAGCAGAGTCCAGGCGATTGTGATGTAGCTGTTTATAGCTCAGGCGACCTTCGTCGCAAAGCCACCATTGGTTAACATCGGCATTAAAGCGGGGGCGATAACGATAAGTCCGGGTTTTTTCGTGATCAATGCTAATATTACAACCGCGTGAGCAGCCCATACAAACTGAATTTGTGCTCTTAAGGAACCAGACGCGTTTTTTAAAGCGGAAATCTTTGCTGGTTAGAGCGCCAACCGGGCAAATATCGACAACATTGCCTGAGTAGGGATTGTTGAGTTCTTTGCCCGGAAAAGTTTCAATGCGGGTTTTTTCACCACGCTGGCTGAGTACCAGTTCATGGGTTTTAGTAACTTCTCCGCAAAAGCGTACACAGCGGGAGCAGAGAATGCAGCGCTCTTGATCGAGTACAACCAGCGGTCCAACATCAACGACTTTGGCTTTTTCAACTTTAGGAACCGTTGATCGATTGCTGTAGAGACCATACTGCATGTAATAGTCTTGTAGACCACATTCACCAGCCTGATCGCAGATCGGGCAATCAATGGGATGGTTGAGGAGTAAAAACTCCATGACGCCTTGGCGCATTTTTTTGACCGTGGGCGTCTGAGTCTGAACTTCAAGGCCGTCAGCGACAGGGGTATTACAGGCGATTTGGGCCATAGTGCCGCGTGGGCCTTTGACTTCGACTAAACACATACGGCAATTGCCTGAAACACTCAGGCCAGGGTGGTAACAGTAGTGCGGAATTTCGATCCCGACGCTGGCTGCAGCCTGAATCAGATTTTGTCCGGCTGGAGCTTCGAATTCGATGTCATCGATTTTAATCAGGGGCATGGATGGCCTCTTACAATTCTATGGAGAAACGCTGTGGATTCTCAGAAATATTCAGAACTTCTTGCAGAACCGGAGGTGGTGCGTTGAAGAACTCTTGTTTAGCGCCGCTAGCGCCCAATTTTAAACAGAGGTTTTTTTAGGCACTGTAACGCGTGTTTAAATTACCCCCCATTTTAGCATAGGACGACAGGAGGGCTGTAAGGTTATGGGTAAGGGTAATAACCAGACTAAAAGACTTCTGCACAAATTCGCTATAAATCAGGAGTGATTGTGCATTATCTCCAAGCTTTCATGGCCAAGAGTATACTGGACATCTAAGTCAGCCGAGTCACTCGACTCAGAACAGAGCCAGATTGCGAAAGGCTTAAGCTTGAATATTAATATGCTGCTCCAACAGGGGTATAACGCTCATCAACAAGGTGACTATGCTTTAGCCCGCGAATTTTATTTGAAAGTGCTTGGTCAGGTTTCTGATAATCAGGACGCTTTGCTGCTGATGGGGCTGCTTTGTTATGAGACTGACGACTATCAGTCAGCTGTTAATTATTTTAAAGCTTTATCTTCTGCTGCCCCAGAGCGGACTGATTTTCTTGGGAATTTTGGCGCTGCACTTCAGATGGTTGGAGATCATCAAGCTGCTGTTCCGATTTATCGGCGAGCTGTAGATGCATCACCTGAGGACCAGCTTGCTCTGTATAACTTGGCATCAGCGCTTAAAGATTGTGCTGAGCTTGAAGAGGCCTGCTTAATTTTTGAACGTCTGCTTAGGCTTTATCCAAATTATGCTAAAGCGCATAATAATTATGCTGTGACTTGCAAATTGCAAGGACGCTATCAATTAGCGATTGAGCATTATGAAAAAGCTGTTGAACTTGAACCGTGTTACACACTTGCTCGTCTCAATCTTGCTGATTTGCTGCAGCAAGAAGGTCGGTTTGTAGCTGCTGAAGATGAGTATCTTAACGTGCTTGATGTCAGGCCTAAAGATCCAACATTACATTACAAAATGGGAAGATTTTATCAGCTACAAGGCCGCTTGCTCAATGCTCTGCATCACTTTGAAACAGCTGTGTCACTCAGCCCCAAAATGGCTGAAGCTCGGTTAAGTTTAGGCGTTACGGAGCAGGCTCTTGGGCGTTTTGAGAGCTCACTTGTTAGTTTTGAGGCTGCACTTGAAATACAGCCTTTTTATCCAGAAGCCTTGATTAAAAAGGGGAATTCCCTACGCGAATTAGGACGAACTGAACACGCTCGTCAGGCTTATGAACAAGCTCTTAAACAAGATCCTAAAGATGATGCTAATCGTGTGCGTTTGGCGACTTTATTACCGCCTATTTACTCCAGCCATGATGACCTCACTTATTGGCGTCAACATTTTAGCCAAAGCGTCAGGGCTTTACAGGAGCACCTGCTAAACATCGAGAAACCGGTTTCACAGCTTGGTCAGACTAATTTTTATCTTGCCTATCAAGGAGGCAATGATCGACCTTTACAGGAGTCTGTAGCCTCACTTTATCGGCCTCTATTGCCCGAGAGCGTTGCTGCCCAGAGTGCACAGAGCAAAGGGGAGCGTTTGCGGGTAGGTGTGATCTCTGCTTTTTTCTACAATCACAGTGTGATGCATTATTATGGTCGCCATGTTGAATTGATGGCAGATGATCCTGAGCTTGAG
>CAJYHH010001222.1 GCA_913773825.1 Candidatus Sericytochromatia bacterium
CTTATGACCGCGGTATCGACCAGATGGAAAATGCGCTGCGCAGCATCGTCGACATGACCAACGGCAAAACCGACGCCACTTCACGCGCTCTGAACATCCAGGCTAAAACCACCCTCAACAGCACCCAGTGGCGCACCTTTGCCGCCCGCTTCCAGCAGAACGTCAGCCTGACCCGTGACCTCTTCAGCGATTTTAAACCGGGTGAAAAAATGGCTCAGTACGGCACCCCCCAGGGTGGCTCAGGCACCACTTCAAACACTCAAGACCCCTTTGCCAATGGCAGCGGCAAGCCCAGCGGCGGCGCTCACACCAACGATCCCTTTGCCGGTGGCAAACCCAGCGGTGGCAGCCACACTCAGGATCCTTTTGCCGGTGGCAACAACGGCGGTGGCTCTGTTCCTGCTCCGGTTGATCCCTACGCTGAGCGTCTCTCTACCCACATCAACGAACAACAGATGATCCTTAACAGTCTGCAGTCTGCTTATGATCAAATGAACAACACTCTCAAAGCGATCAAAGAACAGACCAATGACCTGCCTGATCTTCAGGCCAGCATTGCCGCTACCAACAGCAGCATCACCCAGGCTTTTAACAATCTCAACGGCATTGAACACTCTGGCAAGTCTGCCTCTCAGGTTGCCAACAATATCCGTACCGAAGCCAAAGCCACTGAAGCCAAAGCGACTGGCCGCACCGGCCCCTACGCTGGTATCGGCGCGGGCATCGGCTTAGTTGCGGGGGGTGCGATTGGTTACTTCGCTTCGGGTCGTAACCTGACTAAAGCCGCTCTGGGTGCCGCGGGTGGCGCTGCCGCTGCTGCGGGTATCGGTGCGCTGATCGGCAACGGAATCGACAAAGGCTACAAAGGCCAGGCTTCCAGCCTGAACGAACTGGCTGGCCGAGTTGAAAGCTACAACACCAGCACGGAGCGAGCTCAGGTGATGAAATCCAACCAGACTCTGTATGGTCAGTTGTTCCAGGCTCGTGATGCCCGTGACCTCGACCGCGCTCGTGTGGTCAACAACGACGTTAACGCCATCCGGGGTCAGGTCGCTCCGGTGAAAGACCGCAGCGCTGAAATCCTCAGCGCTCATCAGAAGTACTAAACCTTCGTGCTTCAAACCTAGACATTTTTCGATTACTCACTCAACTTCTACCCCTGGTTCTCCAGGGGTTTTTTATTGGCTGGGTAAGTCTGTTGGTCAGGTGTTTAATTGACTAATTAATAGACTAATTAACTGCTTTTTTTGCCGGCCGCAGACTGGCAATTCCCAACACCGTTATTTCAAGTAAAGCCCCTAATAACATCGCCCAGGCTGCAGCTAAGGCACCCGAAAATCCAGCCTGAATAAAGCTCCAGCACAGGCTGAGCATGACTAAGACACCCATCAGCGTTGCGAGATTAATCAGCCAGTTTTGTTTACGGGTAATCAGCCAGCCTTGAATCGCGTTCTGAAAAGCCAGCATCAGCGGAAACAGGCTGGCATAGCTGATTACAGGCCGCACAGCGCTTAATAAATCGGGATTTTGGCCCAGATAGAGATTCAGCAAAACATCACCCCAGGGCGTCAGGCCTAAAAAGCTTAAGATCAGGCTGCAGGCCAGACCGACAATCAAAGTAAAGCGAAACAAGACACTGATGCTGACTTGTTCAATATGAGAAATGACAATCTGCTGCACCATCCGGGTTGCGTTGGCAATCGCTAGAACAAGCCCCCAGGCTGCGGGCCAGGCTGCAAGTGCCAGGGTGCTGTCCTGAGAACGGGCGATTAATGAAATCAATACCGCTCGGCCACCCCAGACAATCAGCATCGTGGAAGCTAACGGTGCATAAAAGCGGGCCACGCCAAGCAAATTAACCGGTAGCTCAGGATCTGGCGGCAGATCTTGTGCGTCGATACGCTCAACGACTTTGAGTTTAACCGCAAAATAAGTGACCAGCAGCGCTTCACAAAACACACCGCCAATGAGAGTCAGACCTCCCAGCATCGCGCCGTTCCAGTGCATATACAGGCCAAATGCCAGAATCCCAACTACCCAGCCGAGTCTGATCAGGCTTGAATAACCAACAAAGCGATTTTCACCGCTGCGAATCAATAAGCCTTGAAAAAACCGGCGCCAGGCAATAATAAACGGCCAGGCGATCATCAGTAAAAAGGCGATCCGGCCAATATTTGCTACAGACTGATCCACGCCAAAGACTGACAGCATCAGCCAGTCATAAACAGGGCCCCAACAAAAAACGGCAAAAATCAGGCTTAAGATCCCGCTTAAAATCAGCATAAAGCGCCAGAGGGCACCGCGTGATTCAGCTTGTTTACCCAGGGCTGTCGAAGCATGCAAAATCATAATAATCGGGCTTTCAAGAAAAACCGCAATTGATTTAACCACGCCCATAGCGGCTAAGGTCTCTTGAGCCTGAGGTAAACGGGTCAAGGCTGTGGTTTGCAGGGGATCACCTAAAGCCATTACGACATCTGAGAGTGAGAGCGGAATAAATTTTTTAAGCAGTTGTTTTAAGCCGGGCGTTTGATTTTCACTCATGGCAGGTTCTGAATCCATTGAGAAAAGTCATGAGTGCTAAACATACAGGTCTTAAAAAACTCCTTAGAATACTAAAATCAAGTTCTGCATCGGTGATGAGGAAGAGTGGGGGTTAGATATCTGTTGGGTGGGTCTATACACCATACTCGGCTGACAGATGAAGCGTTAGCAGATTGGCTGAGGCTTGGTTAAATTACTGGCCCAGGCCAGGATTCTGGATAAAAGAAAGGCAGCTTCAAGTGAAGCTGCCCCTTACAGTGCCAATAAATCCCAATTCAATGAGATGTCGATTGAGTTGGGTGAGCTTTTAACCAGCATAAGAGTTTGTTTTATGCTGGTTAAAAGCTCGGAAACCTGTGAACTTAAGAACTTCTTGCAGAGCCGGTGGCGATGCTTAGAAGGTTCTTACATGCGCGAAGAGTACTCAAATATTTGGGGGCTCTTTGCGCTGTAACCGTTTTTTTTAAAGCTTGATTCTGCCTTTAAAATCATTAAAAGCGAATCGGGCTCAGACTGTTGATATGCCAGGGCAGACTGTCAAAGTCATAAATTTCAAAACCGTTCTGGCTAATCCAGTCAGCGTCATAAATCGTTTCGAGATAACGATCGCCGCGGTCAGGATTAATCATTAAAATCCGGCTGCCGGGTGCCATTTGAGTGGCCAGATGTAAGCCTGCTGCAACAATTGCACCTGTTGAGGCGCCTAAGAGCAGACCTTCGCGCTGGGCTAAAGCGTGACAAACTGTATAAGAAAGGGATTCTGGCACCACATAACCAGCATCCAGCATCTGGTAGTCGAGATTGGGTGGGGTAAAAGACAGGCCAACACCCGTCATTTTGTAGGGTTTGGCCGGGGTTCCGAGAATCACAGAACCTTCAACATCTACACCGATAATCTGAATGCCAGGGTAACGGCGTTTTAGATGACGGGCAATGCCCATAATTTGACCCGCTGTGCTGACACCGACAACCACAGCATCTAAAGTGTCGCCAAAAGCGGCTTCAATTTCCTGGCCCGTGTAGTGAGCATGGGCTTCGGTATTGACGGGGTTGAGATGCTGGCAAGGATACCAGGCATAGGGAATAGTTTCAGACAGTTGTTTGGCTTTACGCATCCGCGCTTTTTGCATTGAACCGCCAGCGTCAGCTTCGCTTAAAGGCACATCAACTAACTCAGCGCCATAAGCCTGAAGCATTCGGCGCATCGGCGGAGCGGTTTTAGCATCAACCACAATCATCACGCGATAACCGCGCGCTGCGCCGACAATCGCTAAGCCGATTCCAAAATTGCCTGAACTGGACTCAATAATCGTTCCGCCTGGCTTGAGCAGGCCTTTGGCTTCAGCGTCATCAACGAGGTAAACCGCGTTTTTTTCTTTAATTGAACCACCGGGATTACAGCTTTCAAGCTTAACATGGCAAAAGCGCGTTTTCGTAACCGGATGGATATTTTGCAGAGATACAGTTGGGACCAAACCCACTACTTGAGTGACATCTTCGCGAATCCAGGAAAAACTACGCACCATTTTATTGCTTTCAAAAGATAAATGCCGTTCGTTAAGTGAGCCTGTTGGCATCCTTGCTAACTCCCGTGTTCTGTACTCCTGATAAAATCCATGTTTTTTTACTCTGAGAAGGTGAGAAAAAAAGGATTGCAAGAACCAAGCCCTGCAATCCCAGGGATTAAATTTAAGAGTACTCTTACTCTATTAATGGTGAACCACAAATTTGAACAGCGACCTCAAAAGCGTCACAATCAAAAAACCTAATCATTTGCAGTTTGCACAGGGAAAGCTAAAACCCTGGTGAATTGTGGCTTTGAGGCGGTATAAATCTTGATTCGACCTGCCACAAGGATAGCACCCACTTGATTCAGACGTCAACGTAAATCAGTTCAAATCCGAAAAAGATTATTATTATTGTTTTTAAAATAATATATATTAAACGTATAAATAGTTGTTTTGTTTGTTAAATCAGCCAAAAATTTTAAGAGATTATTTTAAATAATTTTTTCAAAAAATAGTGTTTATAAAACGGAAAAATTTAAAGTTTTAGCTTGGGCTGATGACTAGGCATGAGTAAAGTAAAGGTCGGAGTAAGCAAGGCATTTCTAGCCAATCGGGATTTGTATGGCTAGATTTTTGTTTTGACAGGCGAATTTTACCTGGTTTTAAAGGTAAATGATTTTCAATTAAAAGGATTTAATGGGCAAAGCAAGCCAAGACAGGTTTTGATTAAAAAATT
>CAJYHH010001223.1 GCA_913773825.1 Candidatus Sericytochromatia bacterium
GTTTTAGATGATCTAGAACTTTATGGCCCCAAAGATCCCCATCAGCGCGGTGGAATTATTTCCTTTAATCTGCGCGGTCTACACGCCCAGGACGTCGGCGAATTACTTGATCAGCAAGGCATTGCGATTCGCACCGGCCATCATTGCTGCCAGCCCTTAATGCGCGAATACGGCATTACAGCCATGGCGCGGGCCTCGTTTTATCTTTATAACACCCCTGGCGAAGTGGATGCCTTTATTAAGGCTCTGCAGCGCGCCCAGCGCCTGCTGGCCCGTGCGGCCCGTCGCTGAACTACGAAAGGAATTGTCTTATGAACGGTGAAACTCCCTTAAAAGAAGCGGGTGCTCCTCCGAGCCCTGAACTTAAAGCTGAAACAACATTGACTGAAACAACAGCGACTGAAACAGCCGCAGCCGGTATAGCTGGCGAACTCAGCGAAGCAGGCTTACGCGCCACGCTCGAAAAAGTTATTGACCCTGAGCTGCATATGAATATCATTGAGCTTGGCTTAGTCTATAAAGTTGAGCTGAGTAATCAAGATAAACCGGTGCCAGATGTTGAAGTCGAAATGACTCTGACATCACCGGGCTGCCCCTATGGTCCGGCAATTATGGGCCAGGTGCCGACCTTTATTAAACAGGATTACGGCGACCGAGTGGGCGAAGTAAATGTTTCTTTAACCTTTACTCCCCCCTGGGATCCGGCCACTATGGCCAGCGAAGATGTTCAGTTTGAACTGGGTATTTTTTAAGCCCAAACTAAATTAGCCTCCCTTCATTCATTAAACACATTAAAAGGCGCTTGTCTGTTTAGACAAGCGCCTTTGTTGTATATACACCTGACAGGGTCTATAAAATTAGTGAGGCAGCTTTTTAACCAGCCGGGCTAAAATCTCAGACCAGTTGTGAGATTGTTTTTTAGACATTATGAGACCCTCCGCTGATTATTTAGTCTTTGTTTTTCAGCCAGTTGTAGACTTAAAGCACGCTCTACCGCCTGGCGATTGGCATAACCCAGTCTTACCAGGAGTGTCCCCAAGCGTGGTGTGGACTGAGGGGATTCTTTTTGGATGCAAAGTGCATGCATCAACTGCCATTCTTCAAGCTCTTGCTGATTGATTAAAATTTGACCCAACTGAGTGGGTAGATGAGTCTGATGAAGCGGAGCAAAGGGCACAATGGAATTGTCACCCGGCTTATTGACAAGCTCGGACATCACCACCGTGCGGCGTGGATTAAAATAAGCCTGTTGAGATGAAACAAAAGGGTTATTCTGATGAGACAAAGCCTGCTGGGCAATGGTTTGATTTGTTTGACGAGTCTCGGCTGGCTCAGAAAATTCAGAAAAAGCCCAGGACTCTGATTTTGATTCGGCTAGCTGAGCCTGATCAGGAAAGTTCAAGAGGTTATTAGCGGGCTGATCAGGCACTTCCTGAGGCCGCTTAGCCAGATATAAATCAATTAACTCATGAATCATTTGATCTGGATTGGGAGCTGGATTGGCAGCTGGATTTTGAGCCGGACTGTGCTGATGCAGAACCAGTGTGTCTTGATTAGAAGCTTTGGCTGTTTCTAAAGCATTACCCAGCTTAATAATCGCTTGTAACTCAGCTGATAAACGCAACTCTGCTGTTTTAACAGGCGTCGGCTGATTGTCTTCAGCTAAAAACGCCAGCGCTGCCTGCATCTCTTGAAAATCATAAGTTGTCATCGGGACTTTAACCTGAGCTAATTGAGCAGGGCTAATCAGCTCAAGCTCAATCAGAATGTCTTCAAAAGGTTTAAGCTCTGATTTGGGCACTTTGCAAAAGTAGATAAACGCATCGTTGATTTGATTGCGGGTTAGGAGTCCTTGTTGAATTAACTGTTGGCAAAGGGCCTGTTCATGTTCTTTAAGCTCGTTGCTATCAGTGGTTTCCATATTTTGCTCTCCCGACCATCTAAGCGATTTAGTAAGCGTTATAAGCGTAAACTTCTTGAGCATGATGGTATCAGGACGGACATTAACAAATTGAAATAATCGGAATAAAAATCATGTATAAATCAGTTCTGGCTCCAACGCAAACAAGCCTGCAGAGAGCAGGCTTGTAATCGTCTGAATGCGCTGAATGAGCTGACTGTTGGCGCAAACCTCAAAGAATAAAAGTTGGCTTCAGGCAGTCTGCTCGGGTTTTTCAAACTGCATGCTCAAAGCCCGTTCAACCGCTTGGGGTTTGACATAGCCCAGTTTGACCAGCAGCGTGCCGAGTTTAGGCGTGGTATCAGGTGCGTCACGCTGCATACACAGCGCATGGGTCAGCTGCCACTCTTCTATCTCTTTGTTCTTAAGCAAAATTTCGCCTAGTTGAGGCTTAATCAAACCCAGACTAGAGGCACTGGGCAGGCTTCTGGGATCTGCACTGGGTTGTGGAGCTGCCTGAGGGACAGCGGGTGGGTTCATACTCCAGCTTCCGGGTCGCATCTGACTGCGTTGTGCAAAAGCGCCAGCTGCCTGAGGACCAGCTGGCATCGCAGCAGGTGGAGCGGGCGCGGGTGTTGGTATAACAGGCGGGGGAGCAGGTGGACTAACTTGTGGGGCTGCCTGGTAAGCAGGCGGCGCAGCAAACGGCGGTTCAAATTGCTGTGGCGCGGCCTGTAAAGGGGCAGCAGACTGTACCGGTGGAGGGGTCAGCGGTGCGGGTGGCACAACCGGCGCAACCGGAGGCTCAGGTTCAGGTATTGCCGCCTGCGCTAAAAAGATATCCCACTCAGGATTGATCGATAAAGGAGGAATCGGGGTGTTCTGAACGGGCAGATTGGGATCACCGCTGTCTTCATAGTGAGGCTGACTAAATAATTCACTAAACAGCTGACTGGCATGACGAGACTCTTCGCTGGTCCGCTGTTGGGGTGTATCATCAATCCCCAGCAGGCTATGAGCCTGATGAAGCGCCGTTTCAGTCAGGAATTCCATATCAACGAGAATCTCTTCAAGCTTGAGGTAGTGAGTGCTTGGCAGACGGCTTTGATACTCAAGCGCTTCTGTCACCTGGGCCTGACTCACAATATTGAGCTTGATCAGCAGCTGGATCAATGCGCGCTCAGAGGAATCAATCTCGTTATCGTTAAATTCACCCATCTAAAAGTGGCCCTTTGTATCAGAATGAGCAGAGGATTATTGGAAGTTATGACTTCTGTCTCTTTTTTAACTATAACAGTTTGTTTGAACCTGGCGCTTTAACATTAAGAAATGTTTATCTATCTGAGAACATCCTCAGCTGATCTGAGTCTTCGCAAACCGCTTGGCTGAGATTAGTTTGTAACGGCATAATAGAGGCAAACAGATGCACAAAGATGCACCCAGTGAAAGGAGCCGTAAGTACAAGAATAGGGACTTGTGCTTACAAACCGGCCCATGAATGCAATCGACACAAAACAGCGGGAAATTGTCCAGGAATTTGAAGATTTTTCAGACTGGCAAGAAAAATACGAGTATATTATTGAACTTGGCTTTGACCTGCAGCCCTTAGATTCGGCTTATAAAACAGAAGATTATCGGATTATGGGCTGTCAGAGCAATGTCTGGCTAAAAGCAGGTTTTGATGCTGAACAAGGCGTGATGCGCTACTCAGCTGATAGTGATTCGATGATTGTCAAAGGTCTGGTCAGCATGCTGGTTCAGGTTTTATCAGGTCAAAAGCCTGAAGACATTGTTACGGCCAGACTTGATTTTTTGAATCAAATTGGCTTAGACCGCCATCTATCCAGCACCCGTTCTAACGGATTAGCGGCCATGGTTAAAGAAATGAAGCAGCAGGCTACTTTACATTTAGCTGGCGCTGAAGCCTGAATCCCCACGCTAAACAAAGCTTTTAAACCGAGAGCCCCTGTCACTGAGTGACAGGGGCTGTTAATTGTTGAGGCCTGATGCAGATCAGCTCTTGAGTCATTAAAATTCTGCTGACAGTTTGTCCTGACATGAAAAAAACCGGAAGCTTCAGAAAATTCTGGGCTTCCGGTTAGTAAGCAGCTCAATGCTTAAAACTTGTGTTGGGTCTTGCCTTTATTTCAGACGCGGGTCAAGGGCATCACGAACCCCGTCACCAAAGAGGTTAAAGGCAAAGACCGTAATTGCAATTGCCAGGCCTGGAATCAGGGGAATCCAGGGGGCATCGCGGAAATAGCCGAGGCTTTCGTTAATCATAGAACCCCAGCTGGCGGTTGGCGCTTTGACGCCAAAGCCCAAAAAGCTCAGGGATGCTTCGGTCATAATTGCTGAAGCAATCCCCATCGTTGCCACTACAATCACAGGCGCCGAAACATTAGGCAAAATATGGCGGAACATCACAAAAGTATCTTTTGCGCCCAATGAGCGTGAAGCTTCAACAAACTCCATTTCGCGGACGGTCAGAACTTGTGAACGCACCAGACGGGCGTATTGGGTCCAGCTAACCACCGCAATCGCGATACAGATAAAGATCACTTCAGGCGTCAGGCCAATTTTGGCAGTTAACTGAAAAAAGCCAATTTCAGCTGGATTAATAATTGCCACAATCGCCATGACTAGCAGTAGATCGGGGAAGGCCATCATGATGTCTGTCAGACGCATAATCACAGCATCGATCCAGCCGCCAAAGTAACCTGAAATCAGACCTAAAATGGCACCAATCAAGACCGAAATTCCAATCGCCAGAATCCCCACCTGTAGGGAAACCTGAGCACCAAAGATCAGACGGCTCAGCACATCACGGCCACTGGCATCCGTGCCAAGCGGATAGCTAAATTCATCCATCAGTTTGGCGCTGGCAACCGGAATACTTAAAGTCGCCAGATCTTCACCTGTGGCTTTGACTTCCAGCTGATCGGGCGCCATGGCCATATCAGGAACCAGCGGGTTGGCTGCAATAGTAGCTTGTTTTTGACCTGCTTCGAAGCTGATATTGTCTCGTACTGAATAACGGGTGGCGCCATCAGCAGAAGTAAAGATCAGAGTAGAAGGCAGTGAATAAGCGCGATCGGGAACGCTGGCCAGATCCACAACCAGTTTTTTACCATGGGCGCCAACCGGTAAAGGCAGACCATATGAAGACGTGCCACCGGCATATTGTTTGTTTGGGTCATGGGGGCTAATAATCGGCGCCAACATGGCGACAATCACCAAAATTAAAATCACAACGCCACCAAAAATGGCGACTTTATCCCGCAGCAGGCGCTTGAGGGCTTCTTTCCAGAGGCTTTCACCACCGACAGCGGCTGACTGCACATCCATTTGCTGCAGTTCCCCGGTGGCTAATCCCAGGTTGGAACTCATAAAGGTGACTTACCTGCCTGACTCTCGTTTGGCCGCAAAAAAACGGCATAAACAACAGTCTAACGCACAAAGCAGGCTACGCAAAGCGCCGGGCCTGTCTGAGCCTTCAAGAGCTGATCCCAGCGTTTAAGGGTTAACACTAGGTTTTAGCACAGGATCATCGGTGCTCTGACACTAAAACCGCTAGCAGGCGGCAACGGCAAGACCTTTAAACAGTCACCAAGACCAGACAGCCTGCAAGCAGACTGGTTTTAAACATTTGATTAAGTCCTGATTTTTGCTCGGGTTGATTGAGCCGCTTCTCGATCAGATCACGCTTTAGCTGCTTCATAAGATCACAAGCTCGGGTTCAAAAATTAAGTTAAAAGTCAAAAAAAAGCATATTCAGGCCTGAATCTTTATACTTAAAAATACCTAAAAACACCTAAAAACTGGTCAGGTGAAAGTTTCTGATTATTAAGAAGGTTTTGAGAACTTTGCTGCAAAACCTCACGCTGGCCTCGCTGAACAAGCGCTGTTAAAGCCCGTTATGATGAGTGTTGTTAAAAACTCACTCCGCAAGTAACTCAAACAAGTAATCCTCAAAAGGTGCCCAGACAGATGAACAAGGATCAAACAGACCGTTTTAGCCAGTGGCTCTCTGACTTTTATCTACCTTTGGCTGTAGACGAAGCGCAGCACAATCTGATGATCGGTCTGGCTGAGCAGATCCAGGCAAATCCACCTGCAGAGGCCCCATTTTGGAGTGGGTACTTTGACCAGGGACAGCCCAGCCTGGCGGCGCTTAAGGTACCGGGCTGGATTTTGCTACTGGGCGCCTGTTCAGCACGGGCAGCCGATGCCATTGAGCCGCTGATTCAGGATTTAGTCCGTCAAAATATTGCCGTGCCGGGCGTAAATGGCTCAGCTGACCTGGCGGCTGCATTTGCAGCGGGCTGGCAACGTCAAACAGGCTCTAGAGCCGTTTTACAGATTGCTCAGCAGGTTTACCGTTTAAATCAGGCGCCTGTTGATACGCTTGGCGTCACGGGCAGTCTATGTTTGCCTGAACCAGCCGACATCCCGCTTTTGGCCGAATGGTATGGCGCATTTGTGGATGACGCTTCACCTGATCCACAAAGCCAGAATCTGCAGAAATATGCCGCTGAAGTCACCCGATTGATAGCTGAAAAGGCTTTATTTATCTGGCGCGATCAGGGCCAACCGGTGGCCATGATTGGCCTGCTGAGACAGACACGCCATGGGGTTGCGATCAGCCTGGCTTATACTCCGCCCCCCTTTCGGGGCAAAGGCTACGGAACCGCCTGTCTGGCGACCCTGAGCGCTGAGCAACTCAAAGCAGGTAAAACATTTTGCTGTCTGTATGCTGATACAAACAATCCCACCACCCAAAAAATCAGTCAGCAGCTCGGGTATCAAAAACTAGCTGAGTCCCGGCAATATGCATTTGAGCCCCCTGCGGGCAAGATCCGTTAAACCGGCTCAGTTAAATTCCTGAGTGATCACTTAAGCCCAGGCCCAGCGCACCTCAGAATGGTGGGCTTCAGGCTATAATTGAGCATCCTGTCAACCCACCCCCTTTAAGGACTGGCCAGTATGCCCTCAATAGCTTCACAGCCACCTGCTTCGTTTTCGCAACCAGATAAATCAGCTCTTTCCAGTCAGGCTGCTCCGGCTGTTGACGAAGCATCAGACTCGGCGCTGAATCAGATAGACAAAGCAGAATTTGCAGTGCCACCTCAGAGTGATTTACCCAAACCTTTACGCTTTGAATTGCCCACGACTCAGAATCCTGGCAAATCTAAAACAGCCAAAGGGACTATAAAAGCTTCTGGCAAAGGCTCTGGCAAAGCGGATCAAGGGGTTCAAGATTCGACTAAAGTCAAAAACAAAGGCCCGGCCAAAGTCACCAGGCCTCAGCCAAATCCAAAACCCGAAACGCTTAAAGCCCCTGAAGCCCCTAAACAAGATCCTGACGAAGGCATCGAAAAACCTGAACGGCTCAGTGGCTCTAAACGCCTGCCTGAAAAAGAAGACGACGCTTTATACGAGACTTATCTCAGCCTGCAGCGCGAAGTCCGCGATGATCTCAAAGCCAGCGGCACTCTACTTTCAGACCCAGACAAAAAAGCCTTGATTCTTGATAAACTCTTGCTGCGCATCGGCCAGGAGGCTTTTGTTGAATTACCTGAGGCGCATAAACACCAGATTCGGGAATTTGTCAGCCAGCTAAACTTTAGCGATCTGGTGTTAGCTGAAGTCCAGTCTGAAGGCGGGGCTGAAGCAGTTGACGGGATTGTGACAGGCACAGGCGTTGACGGTCATTATACAAGTTCAATGCTGCACTCATTGCAGGGCTTAATAGCCAGCAAACGACTGACGCCAGAACTCCTTGGCGCTTTGCAGCAGCTTCAAAAAGCGCCTTTACACGCTGATCTAGAGCCCCAGCGTCTGACTTTAATTCGCAGTACCTTACAAGAACTGGCTTTCCCTGAACGGATCGAACAACACTCAAAAGGCACCTGTGCACCCACCACCGTCCAGATTGTGCTGGCGCTAAAAGACCCCGTAAAATACACTCAGATCGTCACAGCTCTGGCAAGCCCCAGCGGTCAGGTTCCGGCTGCTGACATACATGGCCAGACAGGTTTAAAGCGCGAAGCGGATACTTTAAGCGATGACAAAAGTGGCCGTAGTTTATCCAGTCGACTCCTGCAGCCAGCACTGATGGAATTTGGCAATGGTGAGCACAACTACGACAATACGAAAGACCGCAATTCTGACGGCAAAACAGACTATTCGGGTCTGGATGAACACGGTTCAATACGCTTGCTTGATGCGCTATTTGGCAAAGGAGCTTATGCTTTACGCTTAACCCATGACAATCCTGAACCCTATTGGGAAGGCTTTGTTAAACCTGAAAAACTGATGCAGGAAGTTCAGACTGCCCTTGATCAGGGAACACCTGTGCCCATTGGCATGCGTTGGGGTGAAAGCGGCCATAAAGTGCTGCTGACTAAAATTGATACTCCAGCCAATCGGGCTTATTTTCTCAATCCCTGGGGTGAACGACAGAGCATGCCGCTTGAAACGTTTAAAAGACGGATGAACGCCGCTTCCCTGCCGCTACATCAAGGAACACAGATAAGCGGCAAACAGAATCCTGACTACAAAGAAGCATTGGCAACGCTGCCGGGCAAAAATGCCCAACTTGCTAATTATGAACCGATCTCCAGCTGGCGCTATTACAAAATCACCGATTACCTGCTTGAAGATCCGGCGCTTAAAAATCTGAGTGCGGAACGGAAAGACCTGCTGCGTGATAAGTTTAGAACACTCAAGCTCAGCTCTGATGTGGCGGGTCGCCAGATGGATGTGCTGAGCAAGCTGGCTCACGCCGGACTAATCAACAACAAGCTCTTTGAACGGATTGCGGCTGTACGCGACAAAGACGAGCTCAGCAGCCTGGTTAAACTTTATTCAACTTTTGACAAGCTGCCAACTGAGCGTTTTAACAGCCTGTTAGCGGCTGAACCCGACCAACATCTCGACCCGGTCTGGTATGGCATGTTGATGGATGATCTCGACAAACCCGAAGTGGCAAATCCCTTGCTGGCCAGAGCCCTGGCTCGTCAGGCTGCCGTTGCAGACGGCAGTGCTCAGACTCACGATCAGGTTCAGGCGGGTATCCGCGATGCGTTTGTCGCCCTGACTCCTGGTGATCTCAAAGGGCTTAAACCTTTGCTGACCGAAGCTGATGAAGCAGCCAAAGCCTTTATGCTGCGTAAAGTGATGGACAACTGGCCCCCAGGCCAGGCTGAAGACGCCGCTGATCTGCTGACAGCAGATCTTGACAGCCAGGCTTTGAAGTATGTGCAACTGGTGCTGGACCCAACTAAGTTGGCAATTGGCTCTGATGCCGCTGTTCGCTTTTATCTTCGCAATCAGACCCGAATAGCGGCCCGCAGCCATGCAGGCGACAGTAATGTCTGAGGATGAGCTGAATCTTACTGTTCAAACGGTTTATGAGCCTGAGCAGATAAGGGCTTGCCAGGCTGATTTAGAACGCCTGCTGCCAGAATGGCTGAGTCTGGAATCTCAAGAGCAGCAGTGGCGCCTGCAGCGCTTTGTCCATCAGCTGACCCGGCAGCCGCAGCTTGTGCCCACATTTAGAGCGGTTTTGCAGCAGCGCATTCAGAAGCATAATGCTCAAGTTCAGAAGCAGCCCGGCATCGAGCTGTTAAAAGATCTGAAGCTGATGTTAGATCTGTCAGTCTAAACAGACCTTTGATAGCCCCTTTGGGCCTCTGCTTGAGGCTGGCGGCCGGCGGATTTGAGCTTGTGCTAAACTTGAGGACTGAACCCGATTGATTTTGTGATTGACTTGATGATAAGAAATCCAACTTGAAATGGCTAAAATAGACTGATGAACGCAAGTGAACTGCAGACTTGGCTTGTGGCCAAAGTAGCCGAAGAAACAGGTGCAGCACCTGATAACATTGATATCAACGCACCTTTTGCCCGTTTAGGCCTGGACTCAACCAGTGCGGTGGCCCTGACCGGTGAAATCGAAGAGTTGTTGGCAACAGACCTCGACCCCACGCTTGTGTTTGAATTTCCGACCATTGCAAAACTGTCTGCTCATCTGGCAGGGCATGGCGCCTGAAGCACTGCTGCGTGAGCTTGAAGCCTTAGGCGTCAGGCTGAGCTTAAACGGCCAAGAGCTTAAAATTCAGGCCCCCAAAGGCGTTTTAACGCTGGAGTGGCAAAGCAAAATCCGTGAAGCCAAAGCTGACCTCATCAAGCTCTTAGGCGCCTTCGAACCCGTCACCTCTGATCTGGCGCCAAAGATGCGCTTTAGCCTGTTTTTTTTCGGCACCGAATCAGCCTCTCAGCCTGGTCAGCTTTATGATTTGCCTTTAGCAGCTGCACAATTAGCCGACGAGCTGGGTTTTAGCGGAATCTGGACCCCTGAGCGACATTTTCATGATTTGGGCGGTCATTTTCCCAATCCTTCAGTTTTATCTGCGGCACTGGCAATGAAGACTAAAAACATCAAACTGCGGGCGGGCTCAGTTGTGCTGCCGCTTCAGGACCCGATTCGCGTGGCAGAAGAATGGGCGGTTGTGGAT
>CAJYHH010001224.1 GCA_913773825.1 Candidatus Sericytochromatia bacterium
GCCTATACCCAGGAAATTCTCAAAGGCCAACTCGCTGATAATCGCGAAATAGACTTAACTGAAGCGATTAGTCAGATGACCCAGGAAGAAACCGCCCTGCAGGCGGCTTATGCGGTTACTCAGCGCATGAATTCTCTGTCCCTGCTGAACTATATCTAGACGCTTAAATGACGCTTTTAAGCAGTGATGTAGCACAAAGCCCCGCAAACATTGTTTGCGGGGCTTGAAACGATTCAAATCAATTGAGCTTATTCGCTCTGGTTATTCAGATTATAAGGCTCGCCGTCTTTGATTAAGAGCTCGCCGTTTTCATCTGTGCCGTAAATCCGATAGCTCAATACCTCACCATCACTGATCATGGGCTCATAGAAAACTTTACTGGCCATTTCAGGGCCTGGCTGGTACTGACTGTAATCCAGCAGGATTTCGGCTGCATCCACAAGCTCCGTGCTTTGGGGATCCACCACATCGCGCCAATAACCCTCTTTACGGCCAGCTGCGATCAGTTCAGCGACTGTCGAGGGGTAAATATCTTCGTTATTGACGGCAAAGGTCTCAACCAAGGCCTGAACGGTGTGCATATTGGTATTTACCTGTTCGTCGACAGAGGACTCAAATTCTTGAAAAGGCTTGTCTTCTTCACTGTCATCAGAAGCATTGATTTGGGACAAATTGCCAATTGCTTCTAAATCAAGCTCATCGAGGTTGACATCAAACACCAGATGACCGGCTGTGCCCTGGGGTTTTTGATCAGAAGCGGCAAAAATCGCCTTCCAGGGTTCTAAGGCTTTACTGACCTTGCCAAATGAGTCTTCGGGTAAAAAGGGTCCGACAAAACTTTTGGCCTGGGCAATTGAGCCCTGAACATCCAGATAAAAAAGCCCACGGGCATCTTCTGTTTCGGTCTGATGGGTCCAGCGTTCAAGATTTTCTGGCCGGCCGCCCTGAATCGCGGATTTAAGCGCTTCAGGTGACAACGCCAGCATCCAGACATCTCCTTTGCGGGCAAACACAGGCTGCAGCTTAGCCAGATCTTCGGGGGCTCCTTCGAGTTGTTCTAAAGGCAATGCATAAATATCTGAACCCATAAAACTTTCTAGTTTGCGCGGGCTCAGTGCCTGAGGAGCTGGTTTGGGCTGAACAGGTGCAGTTGGCAGATTATCTACTACGGTCTCAAACTCATCGTTTTGATTATCAAAGCGTAAGAGTTTGCCAGCTGGGTCATAGCCATAGACCGCGTAGCCTTCATAGCGAATCTGGCCATCGATTTCAGTCTTTTCGCCCTGAGGGGCATAAAAGACAGTTCCAGCCAGTTTGACATCAGGCTTGGGACCCATGCCTTCGTATACGCTAACCGCTGAGCCAATCCCGGTTTTACCGCTGACGGGGTTTGTGAGTTCTTTCCAGTCATTGAGTTCACGGGCATCAAGTTCTTGTTTGAGGCTATTGAGATCAGGGGCATAAAACCCTTGTTTATCAATTGCGTTTGTCTCAATCATTTCCTGCAGCTCACGCATATTCTGCTGAGTCTGGCTGAGCGCTTCTTCTTCACCGTTGAGGGCGGTTTCGAGCGCGTCGGGACTAAACTTAAGCTGTTGCTGAACAAGCTTATCAAAAGCGGCTTCCTGGCCATTTTTAAGCCCTAAATAGACAATCATCTGGGGCGGAGTATTTTCTGCCCGCGATCTAAACAGGCCCAGGGCAACACGTCCATCAATTAAAGGGACAAAGTCCTGACGATAATCCAGATTTAGCACGTCTTTGACGATTTTTCTGACGTCTTCTTCTTTAAACGGCAAATCCTCAAGCGGTAAATCCAATGGCGGGGCTTTGCTTAAAGCGACGTCCAGATTCTGACCGGCCATAAGTAATAAAGGATCTTCAGGCATCAGCGCCATCAGCTCACGCAGGGCGTTTTCGGGTTTTACCGATACCGCTTTGAGATAGTCAGCCTGGTTGGGCGTCAGACGCGCCTGGTCAGGCACCACAAAGCTTTTGATTTTGACGCCATCACGGGCGATATTTACGCCCAGGCCTAAACCGCGATAAAGGCTGGTGAGCTGATCGACTATTTCAGAAGCGGGCTCTTGTTGACTGGGATCTTCAGTTAGGGTTGAGTCAGTGGGCTCTGCATTTTCATCTGGGTCAGTGACTTCAGTTGTGTCAATGTCTTCAGAGGCTTCAGCTGCTTCGACCGGTACGGCTTTAATCACTTCTACGGGTTCCTCAGCCGGAGCGCTAAACAGCTTTTGCAGGTTTTCGGCTTGATTGGCCCCTTGTTTGAGGTCTAACCAGACCCAGGCGGCGGTGTCTTGCAGGGCCTCTTGAGCGGGTTTAAACAGCGGCGAATTTGCGAGCTTAAACCCTGACTGTTTGGGCAAAACGGCTTGAATATACAGCATCCGTTTAAGTAAGGTGGCATCTGAGCTGATACTGCCGATTAAATTATTGCCAGAGACGGCCAGATGTAAACGGCCAAAGTCACCCATGACGTCCTGGCCTTCAAAAGGCAGACGCAGGGAATAAAACTCAGCCGGGCCCAGTCTGTCTTTGACAAATTCACGCTGTTGGCCTTGTTTTTGAACATAGTCATGAAAACGATCCATCAATTCTGCGACCCGTTGTGGTGAGCGCAGATTCAGGCTAAACAGCAGATGGCCTTTGGTGCCGGGATAAGGACGATAAGCCAGCGTTAAATGACTGCCGATATTGAGCAGGCCGTCAAAAATTGGATTAAATTTAAGATCTTTTTCTAAAAACTCAACCAGTAACTGAACTTCCTTAGGCAGTTTGGTGCTTTCAGGATCATCGTTATCTGAGACTGAATCTGCTGAATTCTCTTCAGTGCTGCTGTCAGAAGACGTTTCAGTAGCGGCATCTGTGTTCTCGTCAGATGTTGTTTCTGTTTCTGCGGTGTCGGGGGCTACTTTGCGCACTTTTGCACCACTTGCAATGCGCGAAACCAGATAAGACCAGTTAAAGGGATCCAGACTGATCGTGACCAAAGCCAGCGTATCATCAGGGTATGGGGCAAGCACCTCTTCGAGGTTGGCATAAGCAGGCATGGTGGTCATGGGGGCGCTCAGGCCCAGGATCAGGGACGCGGCAAGGGTCAGACGCAGGCTCTTACGAAAAGAGTGGGACATGTCAGGCTCCTCTAGTCAAATGAATTTTCAGCAGATTGCGATGCTAGAGGATACCACAGAAGCAGCTCAAGAGCCTGCTGCTGCATTCAAAGGCTGTGGTCTAAATCAACCATTCTTCCCATTCTGGCTCAGAAACGGGCTCAGGCTCAGCTGCGTCAGTAACAGCCGTTTGGAACACGTCTGCCTGGCTGCCTAGAGCCGGTAAACCACCTAGCAAGGTATGTAAAATCTGCTCGTCTGACTTTAAGTCCAGAAGCTTTGCCAGACTCTGGACATCAACCTGGCCAACCGCACACAAACCCAGACCTGCAACATGAGCCTGTTGGCGTAAAAGCTGGGCCATTGCGCCAGCCTCTAACAAACAATAGTCTCGGGCATCAGGACCGTATTTGCTGGCCATCAAAGCGATATCTGCTACTAAATACAGCGAAAACCGGCTCTGCTTTGCCATCTCACGCGAGGGGGGCAAATGAAATTCAGGGCTCCAGCGATCTGCTGGGCTAACCAGTTGCAAACGATGCTGAGCTGCAGCATAGCGATAAACACCTGCGGCTAGCCCCCCACAAGCCTGATCGCGAAGCTGCAGATACACGCTAATGGGATAGATACCCCCAGCAGAGCCATATAGCCGTTTTTGTCCATCAGTACTCAGACTTTCGAATAAGCGCGCCAGTTGATGTAATTCTACAGGCTGAGGCAAAAATGCCCTTGTGCTGAGCCAGTCTGTATAAACCGTCTCTCTACTTACAGCCAGACTGATTTCTGCTGGGGCAGCAGCGGGATCTGTCTGAGTCTTCAGATCTGTCAGCTTAATCGGCAGGGCAACCGGCATGACAGCTGATGCAAAAGCTGGTTTTTTTGCATACCAGCGCGCCAAAGCCAAGGGACTGCGGAGGCTAAATAATTCGCCCATGCCAGGGGTCTGGCCATAACGTGAGGTTAAGACATTGCCCAGGCGCACCAAATCAATTGAATTGACGCCTAAAGCCATTAAGTCCTGTTCTGGACCCAGCTGTTTAAGGCCTAACTCTGTCTGGATCATCCCCGTTAATTCACTTAACCAGGGCTCAGCAGCTGAATAGTCTGTTGCCGTTTCTGGACTCTGGATTGTAACGGGGCCTCTAACTGAGTCAAATTCAGTTTGAAGTTGCTGAATTAAGGCCTGTCTATCTATTTTGCCGGTTGCGGTTAAAGGCAGTTGGCTCTTGATCAGCCAGCGCTGGGGCACCATATAGCTGGGTAAACGTTCCGTCAGCCAGGTCTGTAAGCTGTCAGAACTAAAGGGGTGATGCTGAGTCTGCACACAGGCTGCTAAATAGCGCTGCATGCGATTTTGACCTGGATGAGGCGCCAGCACCACAACCTGAGTGATGTCAGGATGCTGAGATAAAACCCCTTCAATTTCGGCTAATTCAATTCGGTAGCCCTGAACTTTAACTTGTTGATCCGCCCGGCCTAAAAACTCAATACTGCCATCTGCTCTTAATCGGCCGCGATCACCTGTGCGGTACAGGCGCTGCCCCTGATGTTGAATAAACCGGCTGTGAGTCTGTTCAAGATCTTTAAAATAGCCGCGTGCCAGGCCGATGCCAGAGATATAAATTTCACCTGGAGCCCAGACCGGACTGGGTTGGAGGGCGGAATCCAGAACCCTTACGGCTTGATTCCGTAAGGCATAACCATAGGGGATACTCGTCCAGTCAGGTAAAAGCTCGTTGATCTCATAGGCAATTGACCAGATCGCCGCTTCAGTAGCTCCACCCAGACTGATTAAACGCACGTTGGGGTTGAGCTGCTGTCGGATTGCGACTGGCAAATCAAGCGGGATCCAGTCTCCGCTTAACATCACCTGTTTAAGCTGAGCTAATTCAGGCTTTGACTGGCCAGCTGCCCAGGTTGTGAGCATATTCATTAAGGACGGGACGCTGTTCCAGATCGTAACCTGATGCTCTGCACACAGCTG
This sequence comes from Candidatus Sericytochromatia bacterium, assembly GCA_913773825.1. Taxonomy (GTDB): domain Bacteria; phylum Cyanobacteriota; class Sericytochromatia; order UBA7694; family UBA7694; genus CAJYHH01. The sequence continues at coordinate 5,110 of CAJYHH010001224.1, forward strand.
ATGCCAATGAGCCGGATCACGATTTAAAGTTGGCTCAGGATAAACCAACGCAGCCCCACAGGCTGCAGGGCCAAATAAATCATAAACCGATAAATCAAAGTTTAGATCAGACAGGCCTAAAATCCGATCTTGAGAGCTAATCGCTAAGCGCTGGTTGATAGCTTCTATTGTGTTCCAGGCAGCAGCGTGTTCCAGCATCACGCCTTTGGGCTCGCCGGTTGTGCCAGACGTAAAAATAATATAGGCCAGATCATGGGCTTTGATACGCTCTAACAAAACCTGAATCTGAGCGGGTTCAGGCAAAACAGCGGGCTCAAGCTGAATGATTCTGATAGGGCGCTCAGTTAATTGCTGCAGCTGCAGCTGTCGATCAAAAGTGCTCAGGACACAAGCTGGCTCCGTACGCTGCAGCAGGGAACGGATACGCGCCGCTGGCCAATCAGGATTTAACGGTAAATAAGCGCCACCTGCCAGCAAGACGGCCAGTACGGCAATCGCTTGTTCAAGGCCTGGCTCAAGCCAGATCGCCACAGGCGTGTCGGCGGCTAACGGCCCAATCTGCTCAGCTAAACGGCTCGACTGGGCCAGCCATTGGCCAAAGCTCAGGCTTTGAGTGCCTGAAATCACGGCTGGAGCGTCAGGCGTCAGATAAGCCTGTTTGACCAGACCTGCATGGAGCAGATTGGGTCTGACATCGGCTGTTTCAGATTCGATAACAGGGGCTGCAGCAGCGCTGAAGCTGAATGATGTCGACCAGTCGGCCTGACTGATTAAGTGTTTGAGAAAATCCTGGTAAGCCTGCAGCAGAGCTTCTATCAGGCCTTCTGGAAACAGGCCGGTTGGGAAATCCCAGTCATAGTGAAGCGCTTGATTGCGCTCTATAACCTGATGATCCAGCCAGACCTGAGGGGTCTGGGTGCGGGTGTAACCTGGTTTGGCACCTAAAGCTTCAAGCGGCAAAGCTTGATCAGGGGCGCCCAGCATGGA
>CAJYHH010001225.1 GCA_913773825.1 Candidatus Sericytochromatia bacterium
TACTTGACATTATACTTTTCTTAATCTAATTTTATTCTTTATTTAACTTTAATAGAGCTGTTATAATATACTGATGTGGTTCAAAAATATGGCTTTAATCAGCGCTAAAGCAGCCCTCTTATTAGGACTGACCCTGATACTCCCAAGCTGTTATCAGATGACGATTCAGAGTGCTGCTGAAGATCCGATTTTAATCAATCATGCCAGTAGCTTGGCTGGCACACCCTATCGGGTTGTGAGACATTTTTATCGTGAAAAACAGCTTGATTATGTGTTTGGCGTCAACCCCCAACAAGATACGCTTGTGGGTCATTTACTGGCAGAAGAAGCAGGGCCCAAAGCTGGAATTATTAATCTTCAGGTCCGCCGCACTTATAACGCGCTGGATTGGGCGGTGTCTTTTTTTACGCTTGGTATTTATTCCCGTGCGCTGGTGATTGTTGAAGGTGATGTCATTGAGTGGTTATAGCCTTTAATGATAATTAGGGCTTAATTTAAGGCTTAAGAAAACGCACTAGATCTTTAAACGCCCCAGCCCCTTTATCGGGATCAAGACTGGCTAAAAGAAGCGGCGCCAGTGGAATCAATCCTTCTGGCTGACTGGCAGCATGATGGCAAATATTAAAACAATAAGCAGCTCGTTTAAGCTGACCTTTGATGGCAAAAAACAAATACAGATCCAGATGAAACTGGTAAACCAATAAATCGGTTAAAGGGCTTTCGAGATCTTCAAGATGCTCATGTAAATTAAGTCGCTTACGCATCACCGCAACAAAGGTTTCAAGCTCCAGACGTTCTTCTTTGAGGTAGCTGCGAGCGAGTTGCAAGCGCACCATCATCCAGCCTGGATGTTTGTCTAACAAACTGCGGGCATATTTGCGGGTTTCTTCAAGTGGGTGCCAAAGAAAGTGATAGCCGACCTGAAGCTGAGCAAAAGCCTCGTTGTTGGGGTAACGTTCAACCAGTGAACGAAAGGCAAGTTCGTATTTGCCGGATTTACGCCCATCAAGCACAATTTGTTCAAAGGCTCGGTAAGTGCGTTTGTCTTCTGAGGATAGCTCTGGTAAACCCAGATCTGGTAGCCAGGGCATATAGCTAACAGCCTGAGGGGCTGACAAAAAGTCGTTTTCTTCAGCCAAGCGGCGAGCCAGCACCACGCTCTCGGGTGTGCTCATCAGCAAAGTGAGGAGTTTATCAAGCGGCAGATTTTGCCGCTGTGGCGTGGCGGCCTCTTCAAAAATTGCTTCAGTCAGGCCTTCAAGCGGCTTTGGATCTGCACCGCGCAAATTAAGCGTATGGGGCAAAAAGTGGTCGTCCTCGTACATGGCGGTCATGTCAGCATCCCTCTGCATCAGTTTAGCATAGGGTCTAGAAGAGTAAAGAGAGTGACAGCATCACGGTTTAGAAGGGTTACAGGAAGGGTTTGAGCAACATTGTTGCTGTTTAGACGGTCTGTGTGACTGCGTAATGGTTTAGAGAAACGTCGGGCCTAAAGCGCGCTAGCTCTTACCGTCAGTCAGCTGACTCTAACCGGCTCCAACGGTGCCACAATACCTTTTCTCTTACCTTCGGGCTCTGACTGCTTGTAGCAAGGGGGGCGGAACTTCACCAGGCAGTGTGACATCAGGAGCAGATGCCAGTTCTTGAAGGTTGTCACCTGGGGACTGCAGGGCGCGCAAAAAGGCGAGAAGTTCTGCGCGGGCTTGAGGTGAGAGATCCAGGGGATTCATCTCAAAAGATAAATTGGGGTTGGCATTGCCGCCGCGATTGTAATAATCAATTACGTCTTCCAGCGTTCTTTGTGAGCCATCGTGCATAAAGGGACCCGTCAGATTGAGTTGTTTGAGTGAAGGGGTTCTAAATGCGCCATGGTCATCGGGGCTTTGGGTAATAGCGCCACGACCTGGATCCGGATTAGGCCGATCAAAGCCAACGCCAATATTGTGGAATTTATTGTCAGTAAAGCCTGAGCCTTTATGGCAGGTTGAGCAGTGAGCCTGGCGGCCAAAAATGCCCATTCCGTTGACTTCCTGCTCGCTGAGTATGTCTATATTGCCTTCGGTGTAACGATCATAGCGAGAAGGTTTAAGCTGAACAGCCCGTTCAAAGCTGGCAAGAGCCCGGCCTAAGGTTTCGGCTGTTGGCGCGGTGCCGTAGATGGCTCTAAATTTTTGCTGATAATAAGGCATCTGGCTGAGTTTGGCGAGCGCTTTGGGTAGAGTCTCGTTCATCTCAATCGGGTTTGTAATCGGCCCAAGTGCTTGTTCTTCTAGAGTCTGAGCGCGTCCGTCCCAAAAAAAGCTTTTATAACTGGCAAGCCCGTAAATAGTGGGGACATTGCGGGTGCCGCGCAGACCGTTAATACCCGCTGCATTGGGCTCGCCGTTGCTAAAGCCTTTGCCAGGCTGATGACAGCTGGCGCAGCTCAGGCTGTTATTTCCCGATAAACGGGGCTCAAAAAACAGCCTTAAGCCCAGGCTGACTTCTGCAGAGTGACGGCTAGAGGCAGAGGGATTAAAAGCGGTATTTAAGCTCGTGAGAGCAGGCTTGTTTGGGTTAGCCTGATAAATAGGACCTAATGGTGCA
>CAJYHH010001226.1 GCA_913773825.1 Candidatus Sericytochromatia bacterium
TAACCAGCTTTGGAGCGGCTTAAGATACTCAACAGGGATCGTCTGAGCGGCTGGAGCTAAGGGTTCGCGGAAGGGTAAATTAAGATGCACAGGCCCTGGGTCAGACGATAAACAGCGATGGATTGCCTGATCCACGGTGCTCAAGACCCATTGAGGTGAAATCTCGAATGTGGGGGCAGGAAAGTCAAAGGACCAGCGTGGATAATCACCATAAAGGCCTGATTGGCGAATCGCCTGATTGGCACCGGTTTCAAGCAGTTCTGGTGGGCGATCTGAGGTCAGCACCAGCATCGGGACTTTGTCTTGAGAAGCTTCAATCAGCGCAGGCAAATAATGCGCGGCTGCAGATCCTGAGGTGCAGATCAAAACAGCAGGCTTACCGCTTGCACGGGCATGGCCTAAGGCCATAAAGGCTGCTGCTCGCTCGTCATAAGCGATAAGGGGCTGGATCTTAGGGTGACGAGCCACAGCTATGGTTAAAGGGGCAGAACGTGAGCCAGGTGAAACAATAAAGCCAGTTAAGCCGTGGCGGACAAACTCTTCGATGATAAGAGAGGTCCAGAGCAGATTTAAATTAGTGGTATCGGGCATGTCCTGGATTGTACTCCAGGCATAAAGAGGCTGCCAATTAACAGCTGCAGGATATTAAGCGCAATCTGACTGGGAACTATTGCTGCGGTTTTCGAGTGAAATTAAAAAGGTCGAGCGAGTGGGGTATTCATGAAACCAACGCGCGCGTTCATGCAGGGATTGTAAGAGCGCAGGTGGTTTTTGACGGGCACAGAGTTCGTTTAAGCTTGGCCCTTCACGGCGAATCGGATCATCAGGCGAAAAATTTTCTACCGAAAGCATGTTAGTCCTCAAATTCTCGGGTTCAATGGCCTTTGTCAGCAAAGCTGGTCGGCGCTGTATGTTTTTGTATTTTAATGTATTTAAGAGTAGAGTACAAGTGTCGCAGAACACAGGTCTTTAATGGGCTGACAGGCGTTACCGGTCATGTTTTGAATCCTAACATTCATGCCTTGTATGCAGCTGTGAGGGATCATCCCAAAAAAACGCGAGCCTGGTCACACGCGAGGAGAAATCTGAGTTTTATTGATTTTCAATAGTTAATTAATAAAAATATATTTAAACATGCATTAGCATAAACATACACTTCAAACGCATCATGATGCTCATGGCCATCAGCTTTGGCAAATACCCGTTAACCCGCCTCGTTTAACCGCATCGTTTAACTAAAAAGGGGGCCTATTATGCATATTATTCTGGGTGGAACCGGCCAAGTGGGTTCAGTGCTGGCTAAGGCCTTACTTGAACAAGGCGAAGCCGTTATGATCGTCAGCCATGCGCCAATCAAAGCCGCTCAAGCTGATCAATGGGAATCAAAAGGCGCAAAATTTGCGCAGGTAGATATTTATAACAGTGATGCCCTACGAGATGTTTTTCGCCAGGGTCAGCGAGCCTTTTTACTTAACCCACCTGCAGATCGGGCTGGCAATACAGATGCAGAAGAACAACT
>CAJYHH010001227.1 GCA_913773825.1 Candidatus Sericytochromatia bacterium
CTGCCGCCTGCTCAGCTGTTTAGCGAAGCAGAACGCCAGGAAGAGCTGATCCGTTTTTGGTTACAAGTTCTGGATGTCCAGCTTTTAAACGAAAACCCTCAATCCAGCGCAGAACGCTGGGATTTAATCAGCTCACAGCGTCGCCAGGAGCTTTATGCTCTGCTGCGCCGCCGCCGCAAACGTGAGCAGGCCGTTCGCCAGGCTTTGGCCCGCCGCCCCCGAGAAGACAGTTGGTAGGGAGCCAGCGAAGCTGGCTGGTTTAGGGGAACAGGCGTTCCCGTTTGAGCCAGCGGAGCTGACGGTTTAGATGGGGAGATGCTTGATTTGTCTTTGGCTTCCAGCCACGAGCTATTAGCCTCCTGAACACTTCTGCTTGGCCTTGAGTCGGAACCTCATGTGATGTAAACGGAGGTCGCCATGCCGATTTTATCTGAACCTGACGTTAATCCTGAAATTCACGCTGATTCTTTAACTAATCACCCCAAAATAAGTAAGCCTGATGCTAAAAAGCAAAAGCTGAGTATCCTGGCGATTGTGGCCTTGCTCAGTGTGGGAACGGCTCTGAGCTTTTCGCCTTTGAATTCTCAGCTGCGGGATTTGCGGCCAGGTACGGGCCTGACTGAGAATGCTGCCAATACACACAATACTCAGGCTGATTTACAAGCGGCTTCATCCAGTCTGGATGTGGTTGCCAAAGAAAAAGCTGAGCGTAGTCAGGCTGAGTTCAATATCCTGACCCCAGAAGCTCCAGCAGTCGCAGGCCGATTTGCCCAGGAAGCCCAGAAGCCTGCTCAAGATAAAGTCATGAATGGTGAATTACCTCCACTGGATGCTGTTGTGAGTCCTCAATCAGCTAATCTGGGTCGGGGCTATAATGCGCCGGGCTATCTGATTAAAACGGCTCATCTCCAGCTAGAAGCTGATGATATCCAGCAGACCTTTGCACGGGTGACGGCTTTAACCGATCAATACCAGGGTTATCTGGTGAGCTCTAATTTAAACAATTATGCTCAGGGCTCAGGCTCTGCCAGTCTGCAAATTAAGTTGCCAAGTAATAAACTCTCTGCTGTCCTGGCAGAACTGGATACCTTAGGGACGGTGCGCAGCAAACAAATCACCACTCAAGACCTTTGGCTGCAGCTCCAGCAGCAGCGGCTTGAAACTGAGTATCTGCAGGATCAGGCCAAACAGACAAAAACAAATAATCCCTCAAACCGTCATCAGATTAAACTGCAGCAGCTTGAACGCCTGCGTTTAGAGCAGTCTCTCAAGATGGCGACGCTTGAGCTCCAGCTGACCCAAAAGCCCGCGATCTGGAATCTGACTCCGCTGGGTCAGGAGCTTGGCCAAAAAGCCC
>CAJYHH010001228.1 GCA_913773825.1 Candidatus Sericytochromatia bacterium
TGCCCTTAGCGGTTGTCGAAGCCAAGCGCAGCACGCGTGATCCAGCTGAAGGCCGTGAACAGGCCAGACTCTACGCTGATTGTTTAGAAGCCATGACCGGCCAGCGGCCGTTTATTTTTTATACCAATGGCTTTGAAATTGGCTTTTGGGACGACTTGCGCTACCCACCGCGCAAACTTCAGGGCTTTTATAGCCAGAGTGCCTTAGAGCGTCTGATGCATCGGCGTAAAGCCCGCCAGTCTTTGCTGAGCGCTGAAGCCGTTGTCAAAGCTGAAATTGTCGACAGACCCTACCAGCTTGAAGCCATTCGTAGAATCAGTGAGCATTTTGAGACTGACAATCAGCGCAAAGGCCTGGTGGTGATGGCCACAGGCACCGGTAAAACCCGCACAGTGGCGGCCTTGTGTGAATTATTGATGCGGCGCAGCTGGGTCAAGCGGGTGCTGTTTTTGGCTGATCGCAACGCTTTGGTCAAACAGGCCTGCCGGGCCTTTGGACGCTATTTACCTGAAACCAGCAGCGAAATTTTAGACGCCCAGAAAGCCCCCAGCAACGCCCGCCTGTGTTTTGCGACTTACCCAACCATGATGGGCTGCCTAAAAAAACAGCATTATGGCGTCGGCCATTTTGATTTGATCATTGTCGATGAAGCCCATCGCTCGGTGTATCACAAGTTCAGATCGATTTTTGACTACTTCGACAGCTTATTAGTCGGCCTGACCGCCACCCCTCGCGATGAAATTGACCGCAACACCTACTCACTGTTTGAAATGGAATCGGGGATCCCCACTTTTGCCTATGAAGCGGATCAAGCCTTTGCTGACGGTGTGTTAGTCCCGCCCCAGGCTGTGGCAGTACCGCTCAGGTTTCCGCATGAAGGCATTGCCTACGATCAGCTCAGCAGCGACGAGCAAGAAGAATACGAACTGCTGTTTTATGATGACGAAAGTGAGAGCCTGCCTGAAAAAATCTCAGGCTCAGCCCTTAATCGCTGGCTGTTTAATCAGGATACTGTCGACAAAGTGCTAAGTTGCCTGATGCGCGAAGGCATTAAAGTAGATGGTGGTGACACCCTCGGTAAAACCATTATTTTTGCCCAGAACTTTGCTCACGCCCAGTTTATTACTGAACGCTTTGACGCCAATTATCCCCATTATGCAGGCAGCTTTGCGCGCACCATTGCGCATAAAATCGACTATGCCGAAAATCTAATTGACGACTTTGCGGATCCCGCTAAAAACCGCCCCACCATTGCGGTTTCAGTTGATATGCTCGACACCGGCATCGACGTACCCGAAATTGTCAATCTGGTGTTTTTTAAGGCTGTCTACTCTAAAACCAAATTTCATCAGATGCTGGGTCGCGGTACCCGCTTACGACCCGATTTATTTGCACCAGGAGAAGCCAAAACCCATTTTCTGGCCCTGGATTTTTGCCAGAACTTTGAGTTTTTTAACGCTCAGCCTGAAGGTAAAAGCAGCTCAACCAGCAAATCCCTCTCTGAGCGCGTCTTTGCAGGCCGTTTGCGCCTGCTGCAGCGCATGACCACAGCCTCTGCTGATCAAACCCTGCAGACCCTTCAGAAACAATTGATCGATGAAATGCTGGCTCTGACCAAAGGTATGCGCCATGAAAACTTCTTAGTCCGCCCACATTGGGAGCTCGTTGAAAAGTATCAGCAGCGCGAAGCCTGGCAAGCCCTGCCCCCAGAAGATCGCCCAGCCCTGGTTGAACATCTGGCCAAACTGCCCAGCGAACATGACCCCGGCAAAGAGAGCGCCAGACGCTTTGATCTGCTGATTTTAAATTTACAGTTAGACTGTTTAGAAACAGGTGCCCCTGACCCCAGCCGTGTCGCCCAGGTTACGGCTTTGGCGAATCAGCTCGAAGAAAAAACAGCCCTGCCAGCTGTTCAGGCCCAGCTGCCCCTGCTGCAAGAGCTCCAGCTTGAGACGTATTGGCAAGGCATCACGCCCTACTTGCTCGAAGAAGCGCGGATTGCCCTGCGTGAGCTGATGATCTATCTCGATAAAGGCGCTCCCCAGCAACTGCTTTACAGCAATTTTACCGATGCTGTCGGGCCACTTCAAATTCAAGAGCTGCCTGCCGTTTATCGTGCGGGGGGATTAGCCCAGTATCGCCATAAGGTCAGACAATATCTCAAAGAGCATCAAGACCATGTCACCCTTTACCGGCTGCGCCATAATAAACCGATTTCAGCTCAGGATTTAAACGCTTTAGAGCAGCTGTTACATCGTGAACTCGGCGAATCTGAGCTCAATCAAGTCAAAAGCAAAGAGCAAAGCCTGGGTGCTTTTATTCGCTCTCTAATCGGCCTGGACCGTGGAGCAGCCAAAGAAGCCTTTGGTAGTTTTTTGCTGCAGGGCAATTACAGCGCCAATCAAATCGACTTTATCAACAAAATTATCGACACCCTGACTGAAAATGGCGTCCTCAAACCCAGCCGACTCTATGAGCGCCCCTTTACCGATTATCATCAGCTCAGCGTGGACGGGATGTTTGATTCTGCTACCAGCGACCGGATTTTTGAAATTCTGGCCAGCATCAACCAAAACGCAGAAGTTAGCCAGCAGGCCTAACAGCCTCTGAATCATGCCTACCGGCAGGCATTCAGCTAGAGTAATTCTGAGGTCAGGCGGGCCAAATTATCCAGCAGCACTAAGCGCCAGGGGCGGGTCATCCACTGCTCAAGCCTGAGCTGGGTACAGCGCTCTAGATATTGAGCTTCAACTTGTCTAAAGGCTTTTACAACAGCCTCATCGTAAACAACTAGCGTCACTTCCAGATTCAGGTAAAACGAGCGTAGGTCGAGATTGCTGGAGCCAACTGTCACCATTTCATCATCTACGGTCAGGAATTTAGAGTGCAGCAGCACCGGGGCTGGATAAAGGAAAATATCTACTCCCGCTTTCAGCAGGCCTTCGTAAAACGAACACTGAGCATGGGCCACCAGCCATTGATCCTGGGCTTCTGAGTTGATCACCGTGACTTTAACACCTCGGCGGGCCGCTGTGGTCAGGGCCATAATCAGGGTTTCATCCGGGACAAAGTAGGGATTGACGATTGTAATCTCACGGCGGGCGGCATGCACCAGGCTAGTAAACAGCTTGAGGTTGTTTTCGTCTTCATACCCAGGGCCACTGGGCAGTAACTGGGCACGAACATTGCCGTAGCTGGGCACCGGCGGGGCTAGTCCTGGACCACCTGGGTCAAGCATCACTGAGGTTTCAGAGTACCAGTCTGTGACAAATACAGCTGATAACTCCAGCACAACGGGCCCTTGTAGACGCACCACCAGCTCATCATAGGCAATTTCATCACGACGGTGATAATTGCGTTTAACCAGATTCTGTGAGCCGATATAACCCGTATGATCGTCAATCACCACTAACTTTCGGTGATTGCGCAAATCCGGTCTGACATAGCCAAACCCAGGCAGTCGAAACGGCAACATCGCCTGAACAATTACACCCTGAGACTTCAGGCGCTTCAGCATCGTGCGATAGTTTTTATAAGTTCGGGTTGAGAGCCAGTCATACATCACGCGTACGGTAATGCCCCGTTGAGCAGCTCGCCCTAAGGCAGCAAACACAGGCTCTGAGGTCTCATCCATCACGAGAATATAATATTCCAGATGCACAAAATGTTGAGCCTGATCAATATCTTCAGCTAAACGCCGAATTGACTCATCATAGTGTGAGAGAATTTCTAAACCATTGCCGTCTACGACAGGCAAACCCGTCAAAGCCTCGTTTAAACGGGCAATGGATTCAAAGTATTCTGGCACCGCCACACTGGCAGATTCAGCGGTGCGATTGCCGCTGCCTAACTGACCGGATACTCTTCTAATCGCTTCATTAAGCGTATCTTGGGCATGACGGCGAGCATCAGGCAATTTAGAGCTGCCAAAGATAAAAAACAGCAAATAACCCAGCCAGGGAAACAGAAAAATCACCAGCAGCCAGGCCATCCCGGCACTGGGCTTGCGGTTTTGCGGCACGATAAACAAGGCGATGATGACCAGCAACCAGTCAACTGCCAGCCTTAGCCTCGCAAACGAAGGAATAAACTCAAACCAATCAATTTGCATGATTAAATCTTCTTGTCAGTGTCCTGTTTCGCGCCGGGTCTGGATTATACCAGCCAAGCCAATCCAGCGGCCAGATAAAGCCTCTTAGTCAGCGAGACAAGTCCTCAGTTCAGTTACTCAGTTACAGGCCTGACGCGCCGGGCAGCGCCAGGCGTCAAACCCGTAAACCGTCTAAACGCACGATGAAAAGCCGCTTCTGAGCGATACCCCGCATCTGCTGCCAGCTCACTAATTCCGGCATCAGAATCCCGCAAACGAGCTAAAGCCTGAAGCATCCGCGCCCGGGTCAGATACTGCATCGGCGCTTCACCTAACTGACTGCGAAAGCGCTCAGCAAAAGCAGAGCGAGACATCACCGCTTCACGGGCCAAATCAGCCAGACTCCAGGGTCGTGCAGGCTCACGGTGCATCGCCACAATCGCCCGGCTTAAACGCGGATCACGTAAAGCCCCTAGCCAGCCGGTTTCAGGCTGATCCGCCAACCAGCCGCGCAGGGCCTGAATAATCAGAATATCCGCTAAACGGGTACAGACTGTTTCCCAGCCTGGGCGCATCGCTGAAGCTTCAGCTTCAATTAGCTGAATCAAAGCCAGTAAATGGGCCTGAGTATCAGCATCTCCAGCCCGTACAACTAGACCTTTGGGCAAATGGCGAATTAATTCATAAGCCAAAGGACTGTCAAAACGCAATGCCCCACAAAAAAAGCGAGTTAAGTCACCGCCACCACCTTGGCGCATCAGGCGCAAACGAGGACTCAGACACTCTGTAGCCAGCTGATCCGGGCTTTTGTCAGGCGCCAGAACCTCACTGGCCAGACGATAGGGGTGACCGTGTAAGACCAACGCCAGATCGCCTGCTGAGAGCAGAATCTTTTCAGGCACATCCACAGTCAGCTCTAATTGCCCTTCTAACACCAGATACAAATTGGTGCAGCCAGCGGGCATTGCTAAGCCCCAGGGAGCGGTAAATTCAGTCAAATAAAACGAGCTCTGACTCATATGCAGCGCATGTAGCGCTTCACCTAAGGGGTCGTGGGTTTTCCAGAGTTCGCTCATACCCTTAGGCTAACGCCTGAAGTTCAGGACGTCCAGAGAGTTAGGTGCTGTTCAAGCTATACCCAAATAGATTCTGGACGCTGGAGCAGTCATTTCGGACGCGCAGAGATGGTCGACAAACAGGCTTTAGCGCCAGACTAAATAAACAGCTCGCTTAACGCACAGCCGAAACCCCAGGAGCCAAACAAATGAAACAACTTACCCCTGAAGACACCGCCAGCTTAGAAGCCCAAAACGGCAAAAAATTATGGATTCAGCCCCCTGATGGCCCCATCGACAGCTATCTGTTTATAGCCCCATCAACCGCTTTAAGCACGCAGCTGACGATTATTTTTTACTGCGACGCTGGCGGCGTTCGGCCTGGCATGTTTAAAATGGCTCGCCAGCTGGCTAATCTGGGTTATTCGGTCCTGATGCCCAATCTCTATCACCGTCAGGGTGACTACAAATCCTTTGATACCGCCACGGTTTTTAGCAATCCTGATGAACAAGCGCGCCTGATGGCGATGATGGCCAGTCTGACAGTCAATGAAGCCATGCGCGATACCCAGGCCTGCCTGGACTATCTGCAGAAAGAATTCCCAATCTCCCAAATGGGCGTAATCGGTTATTGTATGGGCGGCAGACTAGCCTTAAATGCCGCTGGTCATTTTAGTGAATTAACAGCAGCAGCCTCGATTCACGGGGGTTCTTTAGCCACAGATGATCCAGGCAGCCCCCATCACAAAG
>CAJYHH010001229.1 GCA_913773825.1 Candidatus Sericytochromatia bacterium
GCTGGTGCATTAGCAGCAGCTTTATTAGCCACGCTTTTACCCGCCTGGGAAGCCACTCAGACACCCCCAGCAGGTGTGTTGCGTTCCAGCAGCTTAGAAGATGCCCTGGAGCCTCGGGTTGGAAAAATTGCCTTAGTCGGTTTAGCGCTGATGATTTTAGGCGGTATCACCCTGACTCAGCCCGGCAGCTTATGGTTTAGCTTTGTTTGCTTTTTAGGGGTCGTAGCAGGTGCCGCATTGTGTATTCCCTGGCTGGCCCGTGGCAGTATGCAGACTTTAAGTCGGTGTTTAGGCCCAATCTGGCGACTGGCGCCTCGGCAGCTGGCGCGCTCCTTAAGCCGCAGTGCCGTGGCAATGGCGGCCTTAATGGTCGCCGTTTCAGTAGTGATTAGCGTCAGCGTGATGATTGGTTCCTTTCGCGGCACCGTCATCGACTGGCTTGATCGCACCTTAAGCGCCGACTTTTTTCTGACGTCACCCGGTGGGCCCGGAAGCTCAAATCTGGCGCCTGAACTCCAGACTAAACTGCTTAAAGTCCCAGGGGTTGAACGAGTCGAAATCTCACGCCAGCGGCGCTTATTTGTTGAAGGCAAACCGCTTAATCTTCTCGCCCTCAGCCAAGATATTGCCAGCCGACGTCGTTTTGTCTGGCTCTCGGGCTCAAGAGAAGATTTATGGCAACGCCTTGAACAGGGTGCGGTGCTGGTTTCACAACCCTATGCCACCCGCCATGGCATTCAGTCAGCAACTGGCCAACAAGTTACCTTACCCACTCGCAACGGCAACAAGACCTTTCCGATTATTGGCATTTATTATGACTATGCCAGTGATCAAGGCGTGGTGTTATTGCCACGCAGTCTCTATCTGCGTAACTGGGAAGATCCAGATGTCAGCGCCCTGGCGATTTTTGTTCAAGCAAATATCCAGACAACGGAACAACTCAACACCGTTAAACAAAAACTCAATCAAACCCTGAGTCAGGAGCTGGGTGGTGCTTATAGTCTGCAATCCCACCGGGAGCTCAAAGCAGGCGCGATCACGGTCTTTGAGCGCACCTTTGCGATTACCGGAGCCTTGCGCTTATTAGCTGTTGCTGTGGCCTTTATGGGCATTTTTAGCACGCTCATGTCGCTCTTATTAGAACGCCAGCGCAGTTTTGCAATTTTAAGGGCGATCGGCCTGACACCCGCTCAGATCGGCTCACTGGTTTTATTTGAAAGTGGCCTGATGGGCTTATTTTCAGGGCTGATGGCCCTGCCACTAGGCGTAATCTTAGCGCTGTTCTTGATTTACGTGATTAATTTGCGCTCTTTTGGCTGGACGATGGATCTGGCTTTAAGCCCAGAGCTCTTTTTGCAAGGCCTGCTCTTAGCACTTGGCGCAGCATTACTGGGTGGTCTCTGGCCGGCCTGGCGCGCGGCCCGCCATAATGTCGCCCGTGGCGTCAGAGAATAATCATCTACAACCGCAATAAACATCAGGCCTGATGGGGGTATCCCTGTCAGGCCTGATGTTTATTGTGTTTTGTCTTGCAGCTACAAGCAACCAGCCACTAGCCCTTAGTACAAGCTAACCAGCCCTTTATCTTTTAAGCCCCAAAAGCAGCGCATTAGAGCTTCAACGTCATTCATCGCGTTATGTGCGCCGCTAAAGCCTTTATCAAAGAGCTTATGATGCAGTTCTTCGAGTTTGGGGAATTTATTGCGATTGCCAGACTTAATTGCCACATAATCAACGCTGGCATGCATCGTACAGAGCTTGTTCAGATCAGGAATCTGATTTTCCATGCCGTGACGGATAAACTCTGCACCCATGATTTTTTCGTCGAAGCTGATATTGTGCGCTACTAACACAGTGGTACTTTTGAGCACTTCTGAAAAGATATTGAGCACTTCAAGTGCGGGTCGGCCTTTGGCCATTGCCATATCGTTGGTAATGCCGTGAATACTTTCGTGAATATGAAAGTTATCGGGATAGACCAGATAATCACCACGTGAAAGTTCATTCTGCTGGACATCGTGCTGAATCCAGGCCAGCTGGATCATGCGCGGCCAATTGTCGACTTCGGTTACAGGTGCATTAAAGTCGTAAGGCAGGCCATTGGTTTCGGTATCAAAAAACAGATAGACTTCGTCTTTAACAAATTCTTCAGTATCAAAAAGCGAAAATTGTCCCATGTCTGGAGGTCCTTAAGAGTCTGTTGGGGGTATGCTTCATTCTACCCGATAGGTTTAGTCAGAGGGTAAAAAAGCCCCCTCACCTAAGCCGACTGATGTTAATTGAACGCATTCACAGCCATCTTCACTTCAACCCATTACTCATAACTTTTCATTATATGTATGCGGAATTGTCACAACCTGCTCTTTAATGCCAGTGGCACTGACCTGCATCAGCACAAAGTGATAATAAGCTCCACCGCGATCAGAAAAATAAAGCGGCATCCGGATTAAGGGGGCACCGGCCCCCCCACTGACGACATAATGGACGCCATTATTGACCATTTTGTCGTAGATATGAATATGGCCTAAAAACACATAATTGGCTTTATGGGTTTCCAGCACCTTCATCACCTCACGTGCCCCCTCGCTAAAGGCATGAAACCAGATGATATTATTCGGCGGCATATGCATAATCACAAAGCGATAGCGGGCAGGCTTGCGTAATTCTGCACTCAGGCGTTTAAGCTGATCAGGTTTAACTTGATAGCCAGAATTATCGACAAAAATAAATCGATCAGGGCCATATTGAAAAGCAAATTCATTGGGCCCAACAGCGTTCTGATACCAGCGTCGGCCCTGCCCCACAACATCGTGATTGCCCAACACTGGCAAAACCGGATAGGGCGCACGACGGGACATCGCCAGAAAGTTGTGATACTGCTGCTGCCCCCCACTGGCGACAAAATCTCCTGTATGCAGCATAAAACGGGGCTTATAATAAGCAGCTTGCTGCAAAATCCGAATATAGATCTGATCGCCATCCCGATTATCACCTGTTACAGCAAAGCTATAAGCCTGGGTCTGGCGATCGCGTTTGAGTCGGGCCAAAGCTTGGGGCACATGACGATTATCTGACCAAGCTGGCAAGCTCAGACTGATAAATACACAAACAAGCCAGACAACTCGCATCACAAGCCTAAAGACCAAAGCTGGGCTTCGGCAAAATTAAGTGACAGCAAAACCCCTAAGGCCTGATAAGCCTGCTCAGGACTGAGGCTGTTCAGCCTAAACTCTGTCACCATTTTGCTGCGCTGCTCAAAGCGATAGGCAATGGCATTCACTGCCCGATGTAACTGTTCACGCGTTAACTCACCACCCGACTGGCGGCGATAATAAAGGGCCAGCCATTGTAAAACCATTGTTTGAATCCCAAGCACCATCAGCTGTTGCCAAAAACTCAGCTCACCCAAAAACATATCTGTATAAGGGACTGAGAGCAAACGACTACGCAAATAAGCCCCCAATTGTCGATCTAACAAAACTCTTTCTTCAGCATCCAGCTCTGGCCAGGCTTCATGGCCATTGCGTATCTCGTTTAGCCAGGTGTGAGCCCCTGGATGGGCACTTAAAAAGCTCAAGCTCCAGTCCAGGGCCTGGCGTTGATTTGTCTCAGCACTGGGCTGTAAGCCAGCAAAAGGCAGACGGGCCATTAAATCGTAATACAGTCCAGGCATCTGTTCAGGCCGAAGCGTCTGCAGACCAATGGCATCCATCCAGTCAATTACAGGCAACATTAAGCGCCAGCGCGCCAAAACAGTGTCGGGCTGAGGCGCATCAAGCAAATCCAACGCCAGCCCCAACCAGAGATAAGTCAACCAACGATTAGGCTGACCAGGTCCAAGGGCTAAAGGCAGGTTGTCAGTCAAACGAGAGTCTTTAAAACATACGATTAAGTCAGGCCAGCTCTCGAGCAGTTCAGGAGCAGCTGTACAGCTATGTAATAAGCTACGCGAGGCATATTCAGGGCCAAAGTCGCGCTCCATACGCGGATATTTTACACAGGTCAGGCTTAAAGCCGCCTCACCATAATTTTTGTGAATAAAACAGCTATTGTCAGACTCTAAAAAAACACAGGTCGCTGTACCTGGCTGGCGGCGAATCGATGCATAAGCCTGTTCTTTGGGTTCTTGATTCACTTCAAATGGAGCACGAAAACGCCCAGAAGGATGTTGATCAAAAACGGCATACCATTGGTCGTAGTAGCTTTTAGAAACGTGAATTCCCCAGGGCAAGCGACAACAATCACCACAGAGCGTACACTGAAATTGAGAGTAACTTTCCAGCTCTAATTCTAAAACCAAATGGGGTTCAGCTTGTAAACGCGGCAGTTTAGCATTTAAAGATTCAAAATAGGGACGCGGTAATTTTTCAGGCTGATTGAGGAGACTCTCTTGTGGGAGTAGACTCATGATTCAGATCCAAAATCAAAGCTCAGGATGCTCTGCATCCCTGTCAAACAGACAGTCCGCGATTGTTTAGCCAGCATCTCTACATATTGATTGGCTTGTTCATAGCGATAGCCAATCAGCGTTGCGGCTCGCACCAACTGGCTCTGATTTAACCGTCCCCCTTCGCGTTCGCGATAACTCAAAGCAATCCATTGCAGCATTGCCACATGAATCGCCAGCTGAAAATAATGTTGAAACAAAAAACTATGGCCCGCTGGATAAATATAGCTAGCCGTTAAAGCCCGATAAGCTAAATATCGCCTCAAAAACTGATTTAACACATGACGTTCTTCATTGATTAGCTGTGGCCAATCACGTATACCCTGGCGAACTTCGATTAGATAATCAGTCACAGCGCTCAGCGGCTGCAAAAACCACGTTAAACACTCCCAGGCTTCAGCCAAATTTGCTAAATCAGCGGCTGGCGGTACACTAAACTGTCTGAGAAGCCGCTCTTGATCTTGAGTCTGGACAGAACTTAACGTGACAGGCAAACTTTTAAGTCCACCTGCCAGCCCGCGTAAAATCTGAATCGGCGTATAGTCAGGACGTTCAAACAAATCAAGCTGTAAACCCAGCCATAACAAGCCCTGAAGATAACCCATGGGGTGATGGAGCGGTTTGAGCTGCTCCCATTGTTCAGGCTTTACGACCAGCACCTGATAACGAATGCCCGGTATCTTTTGATTTAGCTCCACCACATCTGGACAGCTTTGCATCATAAACTGAGCTAAAAACGCATTAAACCAGCCTTCGTAACGTGGATACTGACGGCAAACCTGACTGAGGGCTTCTTCGCCATAGGTCTCCTGAATAAAACAGCGCTTATCATCCGTTAAAAACACACATTCATTGCTATTGGGTTTGCGCTGAATATCGGCAAAGCGCTCTTTGCTGGCCGGACTCCGCGGAATAAAAGCATCATGATATAAACCCGAAGGGTGGCGGGCAAATTCGTCTGACCAGCATTGCACATAGTCTTGCGAGACCGAAATGTTCCAGGGGCGCTGGCAGCATAGCCCACAGCCACTGCAGCTAAATTCAGCATAAAAGACGGGCTCAAGTTTAAGTACATGGCGCTCACGGCCTTGCAAAAAGCCAATGGCCTGGCGCATAAACGCAAAATAAGGTCGCTGGACCAGCTCGCCTGTTTGCTGCAAAGGACTCGAAGTCTCAAGCATTTTTTTTCAGTTCCTACCAAAGACTGTCCTGAAATTCAGCGACACCTGGCAGTTTTTCAATCTGGATTAAATGTCCATTCGCTTCACAATAAGTACCTGAATAATAGCCATAAGCCTGAATAAAATCAGAGCTAATCACCCCAGCACGAGTCTGGTCACGATAACGAGACGTTTCATAAAAACGCAAGTCCAGACGCTTGTCTTCTGTGCTGACCAGCCAGTTTTCACCTGCTTGCTCTGGCATCACAATCCGTCCCTCAGATAAGGATGTGATGCCTTGTGGACGCCAGAGACCACATTCAGCAGCGCCAATAAAGCCCTCTACCAGATTAAAACCTAGTTCAGGACCTTGGGCATAAGCCCAGTACCAGCGTGTCCGGCGCGGGGGGCTTCCCCAGGAAAGATCTGAACCCAAAAACCCTTCATGCCGACTGACCTTGCCGCGCACATCCAAACGCCACTGAGCTGACTGAGCAAAGGTTTTGCGAGTTTCATGCGGAAAAGCCGACTTGGCTTGAAGCTGGTGCAGCCCTGCTTCAGGGGTTTGCCAATGTGCAGACAGGCTAAATTGCGGACTATGCAGATTAAGCAAGCCCTGACCCGCATGCTGACGCATTTCCAGCCAGAGGCCACGATTGCCCGCCCGTAACTGCCAGCCATCGCGCTGCAGGCGCAAGGGCCTTGCGCCAGGCTGTAGAGCTTCAGCACTATAGCTCTGAGGCTCATCTGGCAAGCTCAAATGAGCAAAGACTTTGGTTAAATAACCCAGATCAACCCAGGCGACTCCAAGCTGATGGGCTTCTGTGGTCAAGTGCAGATAAATCCAGCGTTTAAAGCGCGGCTGATGTCGCAAACGCTCACTCAGCGGCCAGTGATGCCGTTGTTCGGGAGCAAATCCCGGCGGCAAATTCATCCAGTCAGGCATCCGTTTTGACATACTGAACAGATTGGACATAAAAGCATATTAGCAGATGGCCCAAGATTAAAACCTTAAAAACGCCCCTAACCACAAGTTCTCACGCGTTCTGGAACTTAAACGAAAAGTCTAAATTCGACCGTTCACCAGACCCTACCCAGCGCCAACTCTCCAGCCTATACTGATGCCATGTTTAAAATCCCCGCTCAACTTTCCACAAAACTTTTCTTAACAACTGGTCTGCTCTTAAGCCTGACAAGCCCCCTACAGGCAGAACCTGAACTACTTGGGCCCATGTTAGGCGCTGTCGAAATGGCAGAAGCTCGCATCTGGCTGCAAACAGATCAGAGCGCTAAGATTCGGCTTTTGTACTGGCCAGAAGCTCAGCCTGCCAGCAAAAACTGGACCGAAATCCAAACAACAGAATCAAATCATGAGTATGCATTAAACGTAATTCTTGGCCCGCTTCGTGCCGGAACACGTTATCGTTACCGAATTGAACGTGATGGCAACTTAATCGGCCCAGAAGCAGGTTATCTGTTTAGCACGCAGCACGACTGGATTAAACGCAGTGATCCGCCAGCTATTAGAGTCGCCCTGGGATCTTGTGTCTATCTTGATGACCCTGTAACAGACCCTCCGGGTGGGCCATTAGGCGGAGATTATCCGATTTTTGATCAGATTGCCAAAGCTCAGCCCCAGCTGATGCTCTGGCTGGGCGACAATGTTTATCTGCGTCCAGCTGACTTTTATTCTCGTTCAGCCATTTCTCGTCGTTATCGTCAATTGCGCCGTTTACCTGAACTACAAGGCCTGCTAAACAGCACTGCCCATTATGCAATCTGGGATGATCACGACTACGGCGACAATGATTCAGACCGCAGTTATCGACTACGTCCTGATTCTTATGAAATGTTTCGGACTTATTGGGCTAATCCAGCTTATGGCACGCCAGAACACCCGGGTGTGTTTAGTCGATTTATCTGGAGCGATGTTGAGTTTTTTATGACCGACAATCGCTATTACCGCGCTCCCAACAAGCTTCAAGATCCCAATAAAGATTTTTTTGGTCGTGGTCAACTCGCCTGGCTCAAAGATGCTTTAAGCTCAAGCAGCGCCACTTTTAAGCTGGTGGCAATCGGCAATCAGGTCTTAAATCTCCATACCCCAACTGAAAACTATTACAGCTATCAGGGTGAATACCGTGAGTTTTTAGATTGGCTGGCCCAGTCTAAAATCCCCGGCGTTGTGATGATTAGCGGCGATCGCCATCATAGCGAGTTTTTCAAAATTGAGCGTCCTGGAACCTACCCGCTTTATGAGTGGACGGTTTCACCTTTAACCTCAAAAGCCTATCCGCCGTTTGAAGCCGAACAGAATGTTCCAGAGCGTGAACCCGGATCTTTGCTCAGTGAGCGAAATTTTGGCCTCATCGACGTCAGTGGCCCCACTGGGCAACGCACGCTCAGACTTGAATTACGTGATGCCAAAGGTCAGCCACGCT
>CAJYHH010001230.1 GCA_913773825.1 Candidatus Sericytochromatia bacterium
AATCTTGTTTCACAGCTGAGCGAAAGCAATTGGAAAACCTGGATGGGCCAGCTGCGCTCACGTGAGGGGCGTGTTGTGATGCCGCGCTTTAAGCTTAAAACCGAAATGCCTTTAAACGATACTCTGCGTCGTCTCGGTATGGTTAAAGCCTTTAGCGAATCAGAAGCAGAACTGGATAAGCTGGTTGAAAGTGCTGGCCTTAAGCCCTTTGTGTCTAACGTTAAACAAGATGCTTTTGTTGAAGTAAATGAAAAGGGCACAGAAGCCGCTGCTGTCACGACGATTACAGTTGGCGCCACTAGCGTCCAATTGCCTCAAGAGCCCTTTGAGATGATTCTCGATAAGCCTTTCCTGTACGCCATTTATGATAAACGGACTGAAAGTGTGTTGTTTATGGGTGCTCTAAACGAACCCATGTAGCCGTGATTTTGGGCTGGTCTGTTTAATTAAACATCTTAAGTTTGGGGAAGCCAACGCTGCATCCGTTCTTTAAGGGCTTGTAGCTGAAGCGGCTTTCCCAGACAATCATTCATACCTGCTGCCAGACAGGCTGTTTGTTCTAGGCCAGGGCCATGGGCGGTTAGGGCGATGATCGGAATATTTGGCTCAGGGGTCTCGCCGCTACGGATTTTTTGAGTGGCTTTAAAGCCATCCATGATGGGCATTTGACAGTCCATTAATACCAGCTGAAATGACTGGTGTTGAAGTGCTTCCAGGGCTTCTTGCCCGTTTGTGACGGTTGTATGAGCTAGACCCAGTTTATTGAGCATTGCCTGGGTGACCAGTTGATTAACGGGATTGTCTTCAACGAGCAAAATTTGAATGTTTAAATTCATGGCTTCCAGGGTTTCCAGGACTTTATTTGAGCGGGCTGTAAAGCTGACTTTACCCCTAGTATAGCCCTGTCGAAATGATTTATTTTGTGTCCTAAACTAAAAAATCTCAGCCAAAAATTTAAGACCTGACATCAGGCTGCCGAAGTATAAAGCAGAACCCGATTCAGGAGCACCCGATGTCCAGAGGATTTTATTCAGCGACTGCTGCCATGATGGCCGATGTGGACCGTTTTGAGACGGTCGCGAATAACCTTGCGAATATTAATACCCATGGTTTTAAGCGCCATCAGACCCTGCATCATGATTTTCAGGAAGGCTTCATTAATCGCGTTCGAGCCACCCGTTCTCAACTCGCTTTTGACCAGCAAGGCCAGACGCAGCGTGATTTTACAACTGAGCCTAATGCCAGAATTGGTGAGCTCGGCACCGGAACCTATGTCAGCAGCACCTGGACTCATTTTGAAGGCGGAGCCTTACAAGAAACCCAGGGCCCGCTTGACTTTGCTCTAAAAGACGAAGGCTTTTTTGCTGTTGCGAATCCCCAGGGCCAAGAGAGTTATACGCGCAATGGCCATTTTAAGCTTAACAATGAGGGGATGCTTGTCACCTCTGATGGCCTGGCTGTGATGGGACAAAATGGCAGTATTCAGCTCGACACAACAGCTAAAATCAGCGTTGACAATGATGGTCGGGTTTATGCTGACGGTCAGGAAGTGGAGCAACTTAAGCTGGTACGCTTTGAAAATCCCCAGTTATTAGTTAATGAAGGCAGTAACCGTTACTCTGCCTTGCCTGGACAAGAAGCCTTGTCCAGCACGGCTCAAGTGTCTCAGGGATTTTTGGAACAGTCGAATGTCGATGTTGCCAGTGAAATGGTCCAGATGATTTCTGCCCTGCGGTCTTATCAGATTTCACAAAAAGCCTTACAGACGGAAGACGAGATGTCTGGCCGTCTGATAAATGACGTAGGCCGCCCTTAAGGCGCAACGTCAACGATTCAATTTAAAGATTTAATTTAAAGCCTTAAGCGTCAATTCTACCGGAGGAACGACCCGTTTATGATGAGAGCACTTTATACCGCGGCCTCGGGCATGAAAGCCCAACAGCTAAATCTTGACGTGACGTCAAACAACTTAGCGAACGTCAACACCAGCGGTTTTAAAACCTTCCGGGCTGAGTTTCAGGATCTTCACTATCAAATGCTGCGTCAGCCAGGCTCGCAAACAACAACCAATACCATTGCCCCTGAAGGCACACAAATCGGGATGGGTTCTACGGTTGTAGGCACCCCACGCTTCTTTGTTCAGGGTGATTTTCAGCTGACTGAAAACCCATTTGACCTAGCGATTCAAGGCGATGGCTTTTTCCGCATTGCTCAACCTGATGGCACTTATGCCTATACCCGTGATGGGGCCTTTAAAGTGGATGCCAACGGTCAATTAGTGAATAAAGAGGGCTTTTTAGTAGACCCGAATATTACAGTTGATCCATCTGCGAGTAACGTTACGATTGGTTCTGATGGGACCGTCACTCAGACTGTGAATGGCAATACCACGGTTGCCGGTCAGATTCAGCTGGTGCGCTTTGTAAACCCTGTGGGCTTAGAGACCATTGGTCGTAATCTTTATCGCGCCACACCGGCTGCTGGGACAGAAATTGTGGGTGTTGCCGGTACAGATGCAGGCTTTGGCAGTATTTCTCAAGGCATGTTAGAACAATCTAATGTGCGTGTTGCAGATGAAATGATTCGCATGATTGTAAGTATGCGCGCTTACGAAGCTAATTCTAAGGCGATTCAGACTGCTGATGAAATGTTACAAATTGCCAATAACTCTAAGCGTTAAGCTTCTAAAGCTCTGAGCCGGAGATTTTTAAAACGCAGTCCATGGCTCAAAGCCTATCACCTGCGGCAAAGCCGCCTTATTGCTTAGACCGCCTAAATCAGCCATAATGTGGGGAGAGGATCAGAATGAAGATTGAGAGTGCTGC
>CAJYHH010001231.1 GCA_913773825.1 Candidatus Sericytochromatia bacterium
GCAGCCCTAAAAGGGCTGCTTGATTTTAAACAAAAAGTCGTGATGTACTGCGGCTTTTTTGTGATTGGCGATCGGGCACCAGAAGCTATGTGGCACAACGATTATCGCCAGGGTGCAGAAGCGTTTACACTGATCACCCCTTTATTTGAGCTGGATCCCCAACACGGCCATTTGCTCTATCAACTGCCTGACAGCCAAATAGCCCGCTACAGCTATCAACCTGGCGAGGCGGTGATTCTGGGCGATAATTTTTTTCATAGCACTGAGCCCTATGGCGCTGAAGACCAGGCTGGCCCGCTGCGCGTGCTGGTCAGCCTGACGTTTGGCAGTGACAAATGGCAACACTGGGACAGTATCCGGCTCAATATCGAAAACCAGTCGCGCTATTATGCCCTGCCTTGCGGTCATCTCACCAGCACTTGTAAATGTGAACAACAATACCGCTTTAAACAAAAACTGTTTAACTACTTTAAACCTTAATGCATCTAAAAAGTTTCTAAAAAGCTTCTGACAACAGCGAGCAGAAGCTTCTTGTAAAAGCTTATTCAAAACGATTCACCTGCGGTTCATAAAGCCCACAAGCTGTGTTCATGCGGCTCATTCATGCTAAGAGCATCAAACAAGCCGAAAGGAACACCGTATGCAGGACGTCTTTAAACAAAACTGGCTCAATCAACTCGCTGATCAAGCCCGCAGCCGCGCAGAACAGCAAGCTCGCCAAAACCGCACGGTCTATGAATTTGTCGATGTTCCCGTCAGCTCAAACCTGCATTCAAACCTGAGCACTGAAAGCTTTATTGAAATGTACGGCATGGCTGTAGAAGCCGCCTCTGTTAAGGCCAGCCCCAGTATTCCACACATCAAGCTGCGGCCGAATGTCTGCCTGACTCCTCAGCAGGTCTTTGCAAGGCTGGCTTAGCGCAGCTAAGCTGCGCGTTCTGGGTTTAAATGCAAAAGAATAAGCAGAGCTTGTCAGCTCTTGTCTTTGTTTTACACCCAGAACCCAGAACCCATAATGCCGGTTTTGCCAGCATAACGGCGCCACTGTTTTTAATTGCCCAGTGCGGGGTATAAAGTGAAGATTAGACTTAAGGCACATCTCGTCTAATCTTTACCAGGCCATTAGGGCCTGCGCCGAAAGGATCCCGCTATGTCGTCGAAGCTGATCGTTTATCATATTCCGGTCTGCCCCTTTAGTCAGCGTCTGGAAATTCTACTGGCCCTCAAAAACTGCCGTGATCACATTGATTTTCAAGTAATCGATATTACCCAGCCGCGACCGGACTGGCTGCTAAAAAAAACCCGAGGCACCACGTCATTACCCGTACTTGAGCTTGAAGATGGACGAATTATCAAAGAGAGCCTGGTGATTTTAGACTATCTTGAGCAGCGCTTTCTGGAACCTGCCATTGCTCAGCAAGACCCTTATAAACGGGCCGTTGAAGGCATGTTTTGCGCAATGGCGAATGACTTTGGCAATATGGGCTATGCCTACATCATGAATCAAAACCTAAGCCGGCGTGAAAGCCTGCGCTGGGATATGCTCAAACAGTTTGCCCGTCTAAACGACTTTTTGCTTGAACACAATCCTGACGGGACTTATTTGTTTGATCAGTTTGGCTGGGCTGAAACCGTGTTTACACCTTTGCTGATGCGCTTTTGGTTTCTTGACTATTACGAAAATTTTGAGCTACCTGACGAAGAGCTTTATACCCGTGTCAAACGCTGGCGAGAAGCTTGTTTACAGCATCCGGCCGCCCAGCAAGTGACGCGCGATCAAATTGTCACGCTCTACTATGACTATGCCCAGGGCGCAGGCAATGGTGCTTTATTACCTGGCCGCAAACGTTCGTCTTTTGTGTTTACACCTGACTGGCGGCAGCGCCCCTTGCCCCCGCGCAATAAATATGGCGATAAAGCCAGTGATGAGGCGCTGGGCTTGCTTCATTCATGAGCGCTTTATGAACCCTTTATGAAAGATATGTCCCGCCATCTTGCTTTAATGCTGCTTGCACTGGTGATTGCAGGCATTTGGGGTTATTTTTCGGATTTACGCAACGGCCAGATTGAATGGTTTGTACTCAGACTGGCACTCTGTGCAGGGATTGTCCTGATCTGGTCAATAATGAATCGTCAAAAGGCTTAAACCCGCTATTCGCTAAGAAGCTGTCAGCCCTGCGGTATCATGAATATCAGCCAGACTCGTCTTTTTAGGAGGCCTTTATGCCAGATTCAGCCCGCTCACACCCTCAGCAAGCAATTGCAGCTTACATTCAGCATCAAGGTCAGAATGTGCCCAGTCTGGTTTATGGCACCGCCTGGAAAGAAGAACGCACCGAAAGCCTGACTCGTCAGGCGCTTGAAGCGGGATTCCGGGGAATTGATACCGCCAATCAGCGCAAACATTATTTTGAGGCCGGGGTTGGCAAAGCCGTTCAGCAAGCGATTCAGGATCAGCTTGTGAGGCGCGATGAACTGTTTTTGCAGACCAAATACACTTTTTTAGCAGGTCAGGATCAGCGACTGCCCTATGATCCCAACGCTGACTATACCACCCAGGTCAATCAGTCTTTTAACAGCTCACTTGAACATCTGGGTACGGATTATCTGGACTCCTATGTGCTGCACGGGCCCTCTTATCGTCAAGGTCTGACAGCCGCTGACTGGGAAGTCTGGCGCGCAATGGAAGCCTTGCAACAAGCTGGCAAAGTACGTCAACTAGGTGTCTCTAATATCAGCGAGGATCAACTTCAGATCCTGCTGACTGAAGCCAAGATCAAGCCCGCGTTTGTACAAAATCGCTGTTATGCCCAGCTTAAATGGGACGCTCAGGTTCGAGCACACTGTACTCAGCATGACATCTTGTATCAGGGTTTTTCATTGCTAACAGCGAATCTGCGCGAACTCAACCAGCCCAAAGTTCATAGCATCGCCAAGCGTCTTGGCTGCAGCCTGCCGCAATTAGTCTTCCGCTTTGCCCTCCAGCTTGGCATGCAGCCCTTAACGGGCACAAGCAATCCTGAACATATGCGCCAGGATCTGGAAGTCTATAACTTTTCGCTTGATGATAATGAAGTCCTGACCCTTGAACACATTGCGATCTAACAGGAATATTTTTATGGACCACAACCCGAATAATCCCCTTCATGGCATTACCCTTGAGCAATTACTAAGCGAACTGGTTGATCACTACGGCTGGGAATACCTCGGCCAGAAAATCACGATTCGCTGCTTTCAGCAAGACCCCAGTATCTCTTCAAGCCTGAAATTTTTGCGCAAAACGCCCTGGGCGCGGACTAAAGTTGAGGCGATGTATATCAAGCTTAAGCAGAGCCAGAGTTAATGGCCCCTAAAGCAACCATTTTTAAAGCCCAGCTGGAGATCAGCGATTTAGATCGGCATTATTATGAGTCTCATAGCCTGACTCTGGCTCGCCACCCCTCTGAAACCGACGAACGGCTGATGCTGCGCTTACTTGCTTTTGCGCTCTTTGCAGATCCCCAGCTGACGTTTACACGCGGTCTGAGTTCAACAGATGAACCTGACCTGTGGCAGCAGAGCTTAAGCGGCGAAATTGAACGCTGGATTGATCTGGGCCAGCCAGAAGTCAAGCGCGTGCGCAAAGCCTGTGGTCGTGCGGATCAGGTTGTGATTTTGACCTATGGCGGCGGCACAGCAGATGCCTGGTGGGAGAAACATGCCCAGGAACTGAAACGCTGTGACAACCTGACAGTCCTAAATATCAGCTCTGCTGAGGGTAAAGCTTTAGCCAGTCTGGCAACACGCAGTATGGAGTTAAGCTTTACTCTGCAAGAAGGCAATCTTTGGGTAGCAGCTGGCGATCAGAGCTGTGAAATCAGCCCCCAACGCTGGCTTGAGGCCCAAAGCTAAAACCTCAGAGTTAAAAAAACATGCAGCCGCTCAGACAGCTTGATCAGGGTCTTAACGCTTATGTCCTCAGCTTTGACGAGACACTACTTAAAGATATTCGCGCGTCTTATTTGCGAGAACTTGGGCCGTTTTGGCGCAACCCCGCTCATCAGGACTTGTTGACCGGTGGCAAAACGATTCGCCAGCCAGCGGGCAGTGAATATTATATTTTTTCGTATGGTGACTATCCGCTGCTGTGGTTTTCAAGCCATAGCGCTCTCAGCTTTGGGCTGTTTGAGCGCTTTTATCAGGCGCTTGAGCTCGAAACCCTGTTTAAACCCTTAGTTGATCATCAAGCCCAGCTAGTGATGTACTGCGGCTTTTTTGTAATGGGTGATCGGGCGCCCAAGCCTCTCTGGCACGTGGATTATTCAATCGGTACACCGGCTTATACCTTGTTGACCCCTTTGTTTGAGCTGCAGCCTGAACACGGCCAGTTAATTTATGCGCTGCCAGACAGCCAAGATCGAAGGGTTTATCCTTATCAAAAAGGCGAAGCGATTATCTTTGGCAATGGGTTTTTACACTCCACTGAGCCTTATCAGTCAGAAGGCAAACTCAGAGTTTTATTGAGCCTGACTTTTGGCACGGACAAATGGCAGTATTGGGATTCGCTTAAAACGCCGATTACCAATCAGTCAAAATATTACCGACAACCCTGTGGCCATGTGGCGGGCAGCTGCGCCTGTTTGATTCGCAGTAAACTTGGCAAACTGTTTTTTAATCCCCATAAACCGAGTCGCGAGACCTGAACAGCTTTGGCTCCGCCTGATATGATGAATACGCAACTGCTCCCAACAAGGAAAAACACTATGTTTAAACATCTGTCTTCAGACCTAAAAGTCCCTTATCCTCTTAAGTCTCTACGCTCAACACTTAGCCTGTTGGCAGCACTCATGCTAGCCCTTCCTGCTGGCGCTCAGGACACTGAAGATCGGGTGTTTATCAATAAAAGTAAAATCCCCGCAGAAGGCAGCGCTGCCAAAGACTTTGTACCGGCTGGCTGGCAGATTGAATCTCAGCTCGGTGCGGATCTCAATGCAGATGGCCGTGGTGATATTGTGCTGAAGCTGATTCAGCCAATGCCCGCTCAAGTCAGTGAAGATGAGTTTGTCAACCGCCATCGGGCACTGGTCCTGCTGCTCAAGACACCTCAAGGCAAGTTTAAGCGCGCAGCCGTGGCTGACCGTTTACTGCAATGTACCGGTTGTGGTGGCGCTTTTTATGGTGCCATGCCCGCCCCAGCTGACCTGACCGTAGAAAAGGGCGTGCTGATTCTACGCCAGGATCATGGCTCGCGGAATGTAAGCGCCCAGACTTTTCGCTTTCGCTATGATGCCCGCACCCAGCAATTTCCTTTAATTGGCTTTGATATGGTCGATTATGATCGCCTGACGGGTGTAACTCTGGAAGAGAGCAGCAATTTTTTAACTGGCGCCAAAATTGTCACAACGATTCAGCCCAATGAAAAAACCGGCAAAGAAACCAAAAAAGTCACCAAGCTCAAAATTCCCAAAACTGCGTTGAGCATTGAACAAATTGACTTTTATAACTCTTATTAACGGTTTAGAAATCCGCACATGAAACGCTTACATCGACCTGATCTGTATGCCTGGACCCAGTTTGACGAGACGCGTAACATTGATTTTCATAGCTATTGCTGGCAGCGCCCTGAAGGCAATCTGATTTTTGATCCGCTGCCTTTAAGTGCCCATGACCAGCAGCATCTTGAAAGTTTAGGGCCGATACAAGCAATCCTGATCAGCAATTCAGATCATCTGCGCGACGCCTTGGCACTGGCCCAGAGCAGTGGCGCTGAAATCTGGGGCCCAGCTGGAGAAAAGTCTGACTTTCCGTTTGCCTGCCAGCGCTGGTTAGATGAAGGTGATGAGCCTGTTGAAGGCTTAAGTGTTTATGCCCTTAATGGCTCAAAAACACCCGGCGAACTTGCGTTTATCTTAGATGGCGACACGCTGATCAGTGGTGATCTGATTCGCTCCCATGCTGGCGGTACACTCTGTTTATTGCCAAACGCCAAACTGTCTGATCCAGAGCAAGCCAAACTGTCTGTTAAGCGTTTAGTCTCAGCAATTATGGTTCAGGCTGTTTTGCCCGGTGACGGCTGGCCGATTTTTCGCCATGGCCAGGAAGCTCTCAACGAGCTTGTTTTAGCCACTTTATAGCTCATCCAGACGCTGTTCAGCGCGCGAATTTTAACATTTTTTTGACTGGCGCTTGGGTCTTGCCCTGAAGGATAATCAGGTCACACGGAGGCTTTGGCCCAGACAATGAAGCATCAGAACGTGATTCTGGTTTATAATCCCTGCTCAAATGGCCTATTGCCCCATCGGGCAGCAGGCAGCGTTGAACCCTTTTTACACGGCCTGCTAGAACCGCTCAAAGCAGAGTTTGGCCTTAGCTATGAACTTCTCTGCCTTGAAGGTGACACGCTTAAACAACTGGATGAACGTCTGGATCATCATCCTCCAGACGCAATCTGGGTC
>CAJYHH010001232.1 GCA_913773825.1 Candidatus Sericytochromatia bacterium
CCTGCAGGCTCAGGGTCGCTATTACGAAGCGGTTACGACATATCGTTATGCAGCCGAAGACGATGACGCTTATTTACCAGCGGCTTTTCCCTTAGCCTTTTTTGATAAAATCGAAGCGGAAGCCGAAAAAAACAAACTCAATCCCTTTTTAGTCTCAGGATTGATTTGGCAGGAAAGCCAATATAAGCCAGATATTAAGTCGTGGGTGGGGGCAACGGGCCTGATGCAGATTATGCCTGCCACAGCAGCTGGGATTGCCCAGAATCTAGGCCTTAAAGACTATAAGCTGACAGATGCACTAACTAATATCACGATGGGAACCTGGTATCTGAAAACCCGCCATGACGCGTTTGACGGGAATTCTATGCTGGCAGTGGCGTCTTATAATGCTGGAGCGGGCCCCGTGCAGCGCTGGCGGCGCGAGTCTGGACATCTGCCTTATGATGCCCAGGCTGAATCCATCACCTATCCAGAAACCCGTGGCTACGTCAAACACGTGTTTACGGCCTACTGGATCTATCAGGCTCTGTACGGAAAATAGCTGGTAGCGATTGGCTTGTCGCTCGTCGCTTTAAATACTGCAACCTTCATAAAGACAAAGCCCCCTGAGAGAGTTAACGCTCAGGGGGCTTCTTGTGTTTTTACTACCTAGCGACAAACTACTGGTCACTAGCCCTTAGGGCAAGGGTAGACCTTCATAGCTTGTATGACGATGACGCTGTTTGCCAGGGAAGCGGTTGTGGGGAATCCGAGTGCTGACAAGCGGACCTTTGACACCACGGCTGAGATCTGCTGTAACGGCTGTAATCAAGCGGGTTACATTAGTCAGATAGTCAAAGTTGAGGGTGGTAAAGGCATCACTGCGGCGATGATAATGCGGAGTGGTATCGCCACCCACCCATTCTTCACAGAGGCCGACCGCCACAAAGCCTTCTTCGCGGAAAGCGACATGGTCAGTGTCACCTGAGCTGGTGCGCTTTAACGGGAGTTTTAAGCCGTGAGTTTGATTAACCTGATTATAGTATTCCCAGAGATTGCCATCAGGCTGTTCAACTTCAATTACGTTATCGCGATCGCTGTCCCAGCCCACCATATCCAGCGTGTGAACCGAGCTGACCAGCATGTTCTGTTTTTTAAGCTCACGGGCCAGGGCATAACTGCCAATTAAGCCAATTTCTTCTTCGTCAAACCAGGCAAAGATAATATTGACTTTACGACCCTGAAGTTGTTTCAGCACCCTGGCGGTTTCAAGCACCGCACTTGAGCCGGAGTTATTGTCGTCAGCACCTGCATTGCGCACAGAGTCCATATGGGCGCCGACTAAAATATATTCGTTAGTGGGCTGATCGGCCATCAGGCGCACGGTAATATTGGTGCCGTTATTGCGGTAATTATGGGGTTCGACTTTATAGCCAAAGCCTTCAAGCGTCTGGGTGATAAAAGCACGGGTCAGGTTACGACCTTCAACCGTGCCACGCTCAGGAATCAGACGGCCATCAGGCATTTTAGCCTGACCGGTTAACACGGCTGCTGTCGCTTGTATGCGATCTACGCTGACTTGCTGTGAAACAGAAACAGTGCCTGAGTTCTGGCTTTGAAAGCGGCTTTGAGCAAGGGGCTGCTGATTGAGCAAAGCGGCACCCGTGGCGCAGCCAGCTAAAACAATCGCGGCCAGAGAAGCAAGCAAAAACGGTCGGCGCATGGGAAATTCTCCTGAAACACAGTCAATAGAGGTTATTGTAGCGTAAATTAGACGTTAACAAAAGCCCTGTTTCTGGCTTTTAAGCGGCCTTAAAGCAGGTTTTAGACGTCGTATCGAGCCGCTAAGCGAAACCAGTGGGAGCCCATCCGGTTCATACGCGGACGTGCTTTATCTGCCGTAATCTGGATTTCACCCGCTTCGTGAATAAAGCGCACGCCTTTAGGAGTCAGTTCCCAGCTGCCAGCAGCCGGCAGATGTAACCATTCACTCACCAGTTTTGCGTCTAGTTGCCAAGCCAGCTCTAGATCCTGACAGGCTCGATCTAAACATTCGTTGAGTTCAATTAAAGCGGCGGCCCGCTGTAGATAGTTCAGCGCATTAAGCGCTTCATCAGCAGTCATAAAAATCGACAGACTCTGATCTTCTGCTGCGCGTCGAGGATGATGGCGCAGCAGATAGAGCACGCCGCGTAGCTGATAAATATCCGCCAGAAAGCCCAAATGGCCGACATCCTGGGATTTTTCATAGTCCCAGTCAATCTCAACCTGGCTCAGATCATCTGTATCGGCACGGACGCTGACTAAAATTTGAGTGGCGTCTTCAATCGCGGGCTCAGGCTTTTTCCAGAGGGCCTGGGCCAGGGCGCGATGGGCCAGAATCTGCAGCCGGTCAACTAAAGCGACTGGGCCTGCCAGCAAATCATCCAGGCTACGTAGTGCCTGTTTATAACGTGCCTGGCGCAGGAGTTCGCGAGCGGCTTCGAGAGCTTGCTGTAGATCCGCGCCCGAAATATGAACCGTTGATCCGCGCGCTTCCACGAGCTTGTCCTCCATACCCTGACTGATATTGTACTAATATTGTTAGGTATTTTACCTGATCTCGAGGTGATGACGGAATGGGACGAGTTTAGAGCTGCCAGCCGTAGCCCATTTCATCAACTTCTAAAGGCATTTCAGCTGCCTGGCCCAATACAGCGGTTTTAGTCAGGCTGGCCTGGCCCCCCATATGCTCATAAAATCCACATGCGGCGCTATTGCTGGCTAAAACCCAGACAAGCATCTTTTTAAAGCCATCCGCGCTGAGACGAGCTTTAAGCTGATTAAACAGCTGACGACCTAATCCCTGGCCCTGAGCAGCGGGTGAAAAATAGATCGCCGCAATTTCGCAGTCAAAGTCAGCATACTCGCCCCTTAGTGTACCGCCGCTGGCAAAGCCGACAATGCCTTGTTCAGGATCTTCTGCAACTAAAAAATGCTCAAGTTTGTCCTGACTTAACCATTCTGCCCATTGGCGAGTTCTGACTTCAACACTCATACCCTGCAGCAGGCTATCAGGTAAAAGCCCCTGATAAGCACTCTGCCAGCTCAGAACATGGACACGGGCAATACCTGCTGCATCTTCTGGGTAAGCAGAGCGGATCTGAACTTTGTTTGGCTGTGTGGTCATTGAGCGATGTCCTGATTGACGAGAGTCAGTAACGAGGCTTAGAGCTGAGCAGCGCTAAAGACGTTAGCCGCAGCTTCAGTAGAAGCCCCGATGTCGATACGGCCAAAGCCATAAATCGGATCGCGGCGGCCTTCGTAAATCATGCCCTGGGGAACCACGCGGCTAGGCACATTGGTAAAGCTAAACAGCAGGCGCTCAGACAGTTGAGCTGGAGGAATCGCCATGCTGAGCTGAGCCTGAGCAACATTAGCGCGTTCGTGGAAGAACTCACGGAAGCTCAGGATCGGACCCTGCAGGCGGTTTTGGGCGAGACGGCGCTGCATGACTTTGACATAGTCGCTGTACATCGCAGAGCGGATCAGCGCGAGTGAACCGGCAATAATCGGACTGGCCATGGATGTGCCGTCCATGTAGTC
>CAJYHH010001233.1 GCA_913773825.1 Candidatus Sericytochromatia bacterium
GACAAGGTATCAGACAGCGAAGCTGAGACAAGCGAGTCCCTTCCGTCTGAACTCCGCTCTGAACTCAGTCTTGAACTCAAAGAGGCTTTTTCACCCCTGGACGGCTCGCTGGTCTGTTTGCAAAAGAGCAGCAGCTTACGCTTATACAATCACAATCCCTTTGAAGTCACGGTAATGCTGGAAGATCTGAATTGGCAGCCTTTATCGGTTACAGCGGCACGGGTTCAGGCGGTTCAGGCCTTTCATGATCTGTTTCCCGAAGAAGTCTTAAGCCCAGGCGAAGTGCTGCCGCTGCAAAGCCAGATTCTGCTGCAGGCGCGTTTGCTGAGCACCCATGACTCAGAAGAAGCCCGTGAGCTGTT
The DNA here is from genome assembly GCA_913773825.1 of Candidatus Sericytochromatia bacterium. Taxonomy (GTDB): domain Bacteria; phylum Cyanobacteriota; class Sericytochromatia; order UBA7694; family UBA7694; genus CAJYHH01. Next base: position 363 of record CAJYHH010001233.1, read on the forward strand.
TAATTGGCTCGAAAGCCGGATTCAGCTGCATGAAGGGGCCGCTGTACCCCATAACCAACAAGCTTTAATGGGGATTTTTGCTACGGCCTTTGAAGCCCAGGCTGCCGCTTGGGATATTTGTCAGGAACTCGAGCAAGTCAGCTTATTGTTAAGTGAGCCTGTCAGTCTGGGCTTAGGGATTGCGCGCGGGCCTTGTGAAGTCTCAGTTCAGGACGGCCATCTCGCCTATCAGGGGCCGGCCTGTGAGCAAAGTGAAACCGCCGCCAGGCTCTCAAATGGCCAGGGGCTGGTGCTGCAGGCTGAGTTACTCACTGAACCCGGCATGGAAATCTTTAGCCAGGACCCTATCGCTGAGCTGAGCTATGAACAGACAGAGTCATCTGAAACGGGTCTTCAGACCTGGGCGCGTTTTAGCTTTAACATTGGCCTGGCGGAGTTTTTACCATGAACTACGCCTTTGTTGAAAATCATCCAGAAATAGATTTTGACCCCAGCGCCTTTAAGCTGCCGGATCTGATTCAACACAGCCAGGGCCCTGAAAAAGTGCCGCCTGCCCCCCCTAACCCTCAGCTTGAAGCCTTGGCCCAACAGGCCAGACGCGAAGCTGAACGGGCTCGCCAGACGCCAGCTCCAGCCAATACTCAGGTCAGTCAGAATCTCAAGCAGCAAGTCCAGGTCAATGCCTCTGACGCTCGCGCAGAACGGCTTAAACCCTGGATTATTCAAATTAAAAAGCCCGCTGCTGATCCCGAGATTCTGCGCGATCGGCTGCTGGATTGTCTCACCGCCATTCAGGCCTGTTATACCGGGGCTCAGCTGCCCAATGACCTGACCACCATGAGTATTTTGCATCCCCTGCTTAAATGCCAGGCGTATAAATGGGATGCCCTGATGGCAGGCAAAAGCGTCACACCACCAGAACCTGAAGCCCAGTATCTGCAAAAGCTGCGCCAGCTCAAAAGTGGTTTAGGCTTAGTTGAACGTGCAGCCCTGATGCAGCTGATTCTGACTCTAAATGCCCAGTTGCCCGCCCTTGGCAGCCCCGAGACTTCTGAAGCCACTGCTCAGTCAGCTGCTCAGTCAGCTGTTCAACCTGCTGTCCAAAAACCGGCTCAGGCCGCAGCTACTCAAACAGCTCCGCCTCCTGCCGAGCTCGTCGCAGACGCAGATGAAACACCCTTTGACCCGATTCAGGCCAGCCGCCTGAGTCTGCAGCTGCGGGCAAAACTTCAGCGTACCCATTCAGCCCAGGAAAAAGCCGCTCTACAGGTCGAACTTCAACATATCGAACGCCGCCAGCAGGCCTTTTTTAAAGCCCGTCAGGCCCAGGCACTTGAAAAACAAATTCAGGAATTTAAACTGGATCAGACTCGTTTTGCCCAGCCGGGCTATTCAGTCCGCAGCTTTGAAAACTGGCGTAAATTAAGATTGACAGGCCTGCAGACCTTAGCAAGAGTCTTTAGCCAGGGTACAAAAGATGCAGCAGCAATCAGCTGTCTGGAATCGGCTCAGGCTCAATTAGCCCGTTTGGGCTTAACAGACGCTGAAAACTGGATCAGAGCTGAGCAACAGCGTCTGCAACCCCATCTGCCTGTCGATCTTCAAGCCTGGTTTGTAAGCTTTAGCGATTTAACTCAGCACGCTCTCAAAATCAGCAAACATTTAGCTCATCAGCTCCGCCAGGCTGAGCAACAGCGACACCTTCAGAGCTTAAATCAGCAAAAATCAGAATTTAAAGCCCAGCTTAACAAGCTTCAGGCCCTGGAATCCGCTTATCTTGAAGCCAGTCCTGATTCCAAACAGCGTCAGGACTTGCTTCAGGCTTATGCAGAACTACTGGCCACTTTGCCCAAAGCTGAATGATTAAAACCGAGTCTAAAACAAGGTTTCAGTCTGATCTAACCAGACTGAAGCCCCAATCAGCAGATAATTTTCGAGTTTTAATAAAGCCCCAGAATCTGCTTGGAGCATCGCGTCTGCTTCGGGGTTTTCAGCAAGCTGCGGCAATAGCGCCTTTAATACGGCATCCCGCATCCGAAAGCGCTGCACAGAGGCTGCTGGATCTAAATCAAAAAAGGGCTGGAGCTTCGGGCTTTCATTTGCGACAAGCTCCAGCTTAAGCTCCAGATTCTGAAATTCTGGTTCTGCCTGCAGGCTGTAAACCGCACGGGTCACGTTGACCTTACTCTGATCCGGCAGAATCAGCTCCAGACGGCCGGTGAGTTCAAACTGAAAA
>CAJYHH010001234.1 GCA_913773825.1 Candidatus Sericytochromatia bacterium
GATGCTGACGGTGGAGCTGTGGCCGGTTCAAGATCGGATTTTGGCCTATACTCAGGCTTTAAAACGTTCTGAAATGATGCTGGCCTTAGATGACAAGATTGTCGAAAATATCACCACGGCCCGTGAATACATTGCCGGCTTAGGTAAGGGTGATCTGGGGCTATATCGCACTTATATGGACATTTTGCTCGATAACTGTGATGCGCTGGCAGATGAATTAGAGATCTTTGAAAAAGAAGGCCTGAACATCCGTACGCTAGAGTCTCATTATCAGCAATTAGCCGAACTGGTTGAAGAACTGCAGAGTGCTTTAGAGGGGGATTCCTGATGCCAAATATTCAGGGCGGTGGTGGTTATATTCCGCAGCCGATTCAGCCCCAGCGGGCTGCCTCTCCTCAGGTTCAGCAGCCCGTTCAACAGCAGGCTCAGACTGAACTTGCGCCTCGCGATGTTTTTAAAACAACCCAGACTTCCCAGGGCTCGCAGTTGGCGCAGCGCCTGACTTCTGATAACACAAAAGCCCAGATTCACAATCTGATTCAAACTGCCCAGATTCAAGTCCCGCAAGAAAAACCCCAGCTGCAGATGATGCAGCGGCCAGCGATGGGCTCAGCTTTAGCTGATGCACTTGGTCGTCATCATGTGCCCGATCAGCAATCTTCACAAGCTCAGCAGACTCAGCAGCAAATGAACAATCCTGGCGCCAATCCAGGGCTTAATCAGCAGGTTCAGCAAAACGCCGGCCAGCTGATGACCAGCACGTTTGTGCGTCAGCGTGAACACACCGAAGACTCCGCTTCGCGCAATAGTCTGCAATCAGGTAAACGCGTCCGCAAACAAGAAAAAGAAGGTGAGTTTGACTCACTTGAAGACTTTGGCGGCGGCGACAGCATGTCGGGGAATAATAGCGGTCGCGATCAGCGTTCTGACTCGCAAAAGAAAAAGCAGATCCTGACTCAGGAAGAAAAGCGCAAACCCCCACAGGGTGCTAAACCCGCTGTGACAGTGCTACCCAAAACAAGCGGCGCTGCCGGACCTTCTCATTTTAAAGCGGCCGCAGGCCCACTTAATACTGTTCGTCCAGGTTCTACGACCCAGCCGTCCACGCCTAAGCCGCCAGCACCAAAACCTCCTGCTGTAAAACCGAGCGTCCAGCGCGTGCAGCCGCCGTTGGGGCAGCAAAAGCCTGTTGCTCCGCCAAAAAAGCCTACAGACGAGTGGACGATTTAAGCAGCGCTAGATAGAGCGCCAGATAGAGCGCTAGATAGAAGGTCGTAGAGAGTAGGTGATGAAAGGCATGTCTGCCCCATAGACCTGCTTCAACTTATATACTACTTCTCTGTTTTCTATCTCCTATGTACCATCTACTCTCTACTACTTAACTACTTACCGTCCGGAGGACGTATGAAAATCTACACAAAAACTGGTGACAAAGGTGATACAGGCCTTTGGGGGGGCAAGCGCGTCAGTAAAGACTCCGCCCGGATTCAGACCTATGGCACAGTCGATGAATGTAATGCTGTATTGGGAATTGCCCGTGCCGCTTGGTCTGATTCTCCTTTAGATCAGATGCTGGCAGAGCTTCAGAATCAGCTTTTTGTTTTGGGTTCAGATCTGGCTTCGCCATTGGAAAGTCAGAATGTGCCAAGGATTCAGGATCAACAAGTCAGTTGGCTTGAAGAGCAGATAGATACGCTTGAGCAGGATTTAGCGCCTTTAACTCAGTTTATTTTGCCAGGTGGCACTGCCCAGGCTGCCCAGCTGCATCTGGCCCGGACCGTTTGCCGTCGCGCAGAACGATGGGCGGTAAGTCTGCGACAAACGGAGTCTGTTAATCCACCCGCTTTGATTTATCTCAATCGTCTCTCAGATCTGCTCTTTGTGGCGGCTCGGGCTGCTAATCAGGCTGCCAAGATCTCAGATGTCCCTTGGCAGAGCCCGCGCATAACGGCAAAAGATCAGTCGCTATAGACTGCTTATTGCGACTAAGGTCCAGCTAAAAGACTTGTTAAAACTGCTGCTTAGCTTGAGTTGATGGGGCTGAGCGTGGCTGACACATCAAAAAATATATGTTTTAATATAGAAAAGATATATGTTTTAATATATCTGTTATCTATATGATTTGTATGTTTTAACAAGCGTTCTAGCTTTGTTTCTCACATCAATCAATCCAATTTTCTAGCCTGTGAATGGATAGCTCATACATGCCTTGGGATCCCCAACAATACGAGCGTTTTAAAGCTGAACGCTATGCGCCTTTTGATGATTTGGCGGCTTTAATTGAAGTCAGACCTGATCTGGAAGTTGTGGATCTGGGCTGTGGAACCGGTGAACTGACGGCTAAGTTACAGCAGTTTTTGCCCGGTAGCCGTGTTTTAGGCGTCGATAGCTCTCACCAGATGCTTAAACGGGCTCAGGCCCATGCCAATCTTTATTTGGGCTTTGTGCTAGATGACCTGGCCACTTTGTTGGGTGAATGGGATCTGGTTTTTTCACATGCTGCTTTGCAATGGGTCGAAGATCATCCTTCACTGCTGGCTCAACTCTGGGCCTGTTTAAGACCTGAGGGTCAATTGGCTGTTCAGATGCCGTCAAACCATGATCATTTAACTCATCGTCTGATTCAGGAGTTAGCGTCAGAATCACCTTTTGTTGAGGCTTTAGAAGGCTGGCAGCGCCGCTCACCGGTGCTGAGTATTGACCAATACGCCCATGTGCTTTACCAGCTTGGAGCCACAGGTATTAATGTCTTTGAAAAAGTCTATCCCCATGTTTTAAGTGACGCCGGTGAGTTAATGGAATGGGTTAAAGGTACGGCGCTGGTGCCCTACCTTGAGCGTTTAAGCGAAGATTTACGTGAGCAGTTTCTAAAAACTTATCAACAACGCATTAGCGCTGCTTTTCCTGATATGCCGGTGTTTTACCCTTTTCGCCGTACATTGATTTCAGCCCGTAAAACCATGGGGCCAGCGTGAAGCGTCTGATTCAGACAGGTCTTAGAGCCTGTCTGAGTATTTATTTTTTGCTGATTCTCAATCTGCCTGCCCTGGCTGCTGCACCCTTAGGGGATTGGCTATGTCAGGGTAATAATGCTGGGGATCAGCGCCAGTACCGTGGGCAGGTCTCAGTGCTGCGCAGTGGGCAGACTTATACCGTGATGTGGCGCTTTGGCCAGAGTACTTATATTGGTACCGGGATTGAAAATGGCGATTTTTTTGCCGTCAGCTTTACCCAGCCTGAGTCTCAGACTGTAGGGTTGGCGCTGTTTAAGCGCCAGGGTAACGACTGGGTGGGACGTTGGACTACTTTAGGTGGCCAGATCCTTGGCCAAGAAACCTGGCGCAAGTTCGGAACAGATCCTGGCGATAAGCAATACAAGGCAAACTGACCTGCAGCCAACGACAAGTTAAGACACGGCCGCACTCAGTTTGGATATGTTATTTTTTGTGCCATAATGCATTTAAATCCCCTATTCACCCCTGGCTAAGCTTAATCAAGCGCTGGCCTGAGCATTGCGATTACGCTTTCAGAAAGGATGCGCCGGATGGAAATTTCAAAGACTCCGATAGTTGGCAGCCCTACTAAATCAGAGGCTCCTCTTAAACAAACCACTCTCGACAAAGGTGTTGATTGGGTTAAAGATAAAACCCAAAAAGGCACCCTGGTTGGGGATAACTATATCGCCGTTGGTGCCGGTACTTTAGTCGGCGGCATTGCTGCTGTTGCGGGTGTCGCCAAGCTGGCTGATAATGTTCCGGCTGTTCAGAAAGCCGTTGATTTTGTCTTTGATAAAAACGGCAAACTTTTAGCTGGTACAGCCAGTCTGGGTGCCGCTTATGTGCTTGGCGAAGATGCGATTCAGAGCTTTAAAAAAGGCAGCACCATGAAAGGCATCGCTGAAACAGCCGGTGCCACTGCAGCTAGCTTAGGTGGCGTTGAATTAGTCGGCCGTCAGTTTAATATTCCAGTCGCTCGTGAAGCCTTTAGCAAAACCGCTGATGTGATTGGCGACAATATCGCCGCAATCGGTGGTGCAGCAGCGGCTGGTGGCGGTATTTATGCCGTCAAAAAAGGCGCTGAAATGATCAAAGATGCCAAAACCACGGGTGGTAAAATTGCCGGTGGTGCCATTGCAGCCGGCGGCGGTGTTGCCGTACTTGGCGGGGCTGAATTAATCGGCCGTCAGCTGGGTGTTAAATACATGGATCAGGCTCTGACTGGGCCCGCTAAATTCCTGTTTAATTCTAAAGGCGGCATGGCCACAGCGGGTGCGTTAATCGGCGCAACCGGTGCTGGTGCGGCGGTGGATGGTGTGCGTCGTCTGACCCATGATAAAGGCCTGGTTAATGACGGTCTGGGCGTTATTGAAGTCACCGCTGGTCTGACGGCTGCCGCTGGCGGCACCAGTCTGGTGGGTAAAGCGATTGGCAATGAAAAGCTGCTGCAGGCTCTGCCTGAAAGTATGGCCTTTGTCGGCTCTGCAGCTGCAATTGGCACCGCGGTTGCCTTGGGTAAACATACTCTGAGCTCGGTTAAAGAAAATGGCGTCACGTTGATGAATAGCGCCACGGGTACCGGTGCGGCTCTGGCTGCTTTGGGCGGTGTACAGCTCGCCAGCAGCAAGCTGGGCATTGGCGTGGTAGACAAAGCCTTTACCAAGGGTTGGCAGCCTGTATTGGGCGTGGGCTTAGGTGCTGCAAGCTTTAAGTTTGGCAGCAGCGCCGTGCGTGAAGCCAAAGAGGGCTCGATGCTTAACGCTGCTGGTCAGGCCAGTCTGTCCTTT
>CAJYHH010001235.1 GCA_913773825.1 Candidatus Sericytochromatia bacterium
CAACCTGCAAATCGCTGAGCATTTTATCCTGCACGGGCTGGACCTCTTTTGTCAGACACTTAAAGAAGTCTTCATCGCGAGTGGCCAGAGCAAGCTGACTGGCCTTTGCAAAAATGGCAAAAAAAGAGGCTTCTTTATCGGTCAGTCTCTTGAAAGCGTTCCGTCCTGCCGGAAGAGAATCGATCCTCAGCAAGTCACCAAGAGCCTGGCGGTTAGCGCTATATTGCGCATGCGTTTTCTGCATGCGCTCTGCTACGGGTTTCATTGCCACAGGATCGTTAAGCAGCCCAATCGTTCTGACGTCTATGGACATCTCTGTAAAAGTCACATACAGACCGTATTGACAGAATAATTTGATGTAGTGAGGCGAGAAAGTACATACGTTAACTTACTCGTGGAACTGACCGAAACAGACTGAAACGGTCATGGAGCGCTTGTCTTTCTGCCAGCATTAAGCTGGCAGAAATTTACCCTTACTGCTCTGCTTTCAAAGGTAACTGCTTCAGTGTGCACAGCCGTTGTGCGCTGCTGCACAAAATGCTGGCCCGGTGATTCAGAATGAAGGGCCGGTTGGTTTCTCCGTGTCCGAATTCAGGATAGTAATAAACAGGGTAATTAACACGCTCTGCAAAATCCTTTACCACCTCTCTGTAAAGGCTTTTTTCAGCATCACCTGCATTCCGGGTATGGAACTGGCCAAATACGACGGCGCGTGGATGAAATTTCCGGCTGTACTCAATCTGATGAAGAGTCCGGTCAAGCTGCTTTGCCGTCACCCCCGTATCTTCAAGCATCATTATTTTGTCAATATAAGTACCCTCATATTTTGTGGCGAACAGCGACTGGACCAGCGTCAGGTTTCCTCCATCCAGCTTACCGGCCACCGTTTTAACGGCCTGAGGATTCAGCGGCTCTACGCCGGAGTAGTCCACCCCGTGAGACAGCGTGTCAAACACCTCATTCAGGCTGCTGTTAAGATTCAGAGTTTTGTTTTTGTCAATTTCATTCATGTCCTTGTTGTAAGCAGCAACAACGCCATGCACGCTGGGCCAGTTCAGTTCGTGGTTAACAAAGCTGTGAACGGCCGTCACGTCGCTGAAGCCGACGATGATTTTCGGCGTGGATGAGGAAATACGCTTCCGGCCTGAATGAAGAGCAGGGTAAAGGTTCAGGGCTCCTGAGCCCCCCCGGACAAACCAGAGATAGTGCACATCCGGGTCACTGAGCGCGTCG
>CAJYHH010001236.1 GCA_913773825.1 Candidatus Sericytochromatia bacterium
AGCCCTGGCCCAGGCCGAAATTCATATGCAGCCTGAAACCCTCAAGGCCATTCTCGCGGGCAAAGTCCCCAAAGGGGATGTTCTGACCATTGCCTTGAATGCCGGCCATCTGGGCAATGGTCAGAACATCCCCTTTGGGGACTTTGCCCGCGAGAATGGCCTTGAGGGTTTCAGGCTGCATATGAATTTCGGCCTGGGCCAGGGCTTCACGGCGGGTTACGGGTTTATCCGAGATATCCACCATACGGGTTTCAAGTGGAGCTTCCAAGGGGCACGCCTCCAAGCGCTAGAGTCTGCATCAGGCCGTATGTTATCATAACATAGCTGAGTTTACTGGCGGTTGGTGAATGGGGGTCAAGACGGCGGCGTGAATCGGAACCTGCGTGCCCAGATGGTTGGCTTTCACCATCCCTGTCTGGCCTTTAATGACAAACAGACCTTTGAATACTATGATTTTTTGCATGAAGCAGATGAATTTGGGGCTGCAGCCAGCACTTATTCAGATGAGCGCAATGAACTCTTAGCGAATTCAGCTCATCGTTATCAGCTCTTAGTTGACTGGACGGCTCAGCGTCTGCGTTTAAACGTTTCGTTTTTAAACAAGGGCAAAATCTGGTTCAATTTTTATTCAGATATTGCCACTCATTTTGGTTTGGGCACCCAGGCCTATACCACTGAGACCAAACGACCCCATGTTGGCATCTCTGAAATCTCGCTCCAGGATATTTATCTGCTGCAGTTGATTCTGCTGCATGAAATGCAGCACGCGATTGATTTTGCCAATTATTCAGGTCTGCAGATGACTTTAGCTGAACGTGAATTACGGGCCCGAATCAGTATTTGTGAAGGCCTGTCCTCTATCAGAGAGACGCATGAAGAGCTCTACGGCCAGTCGATTCAGGATCTCTGCTATTGGTTTATTTTGCTGTATTTAACCGGTAGTCTGGATGATACCCGTAAGCGCGACTATTATGACTTACTCAATGAAGACACGCGTTATCATCTTTCCAGCGAAGGTGGGGGCGGGATTTTATTCTCACCGCTGGTGATTCGTTCCATTACAAAAGAGCTGATGCGCGATAATATCACGCTGACTTCGCTTAAGCGCTATGCACTTGACCCCTTGGGCCAAAAGCTTAAACTGCGCATGGTGTCACTTGATCCCGCTGAGCAGAATGTTGAAGAACCCGATAGCCTTGAGTTAATGATGCTCGAAGACGATAAGCTCGCCAGCAATAAAATTATGCTTAAAGAGCTCGCCAAAAAAGACTTAAGTGCGCTGTCGGTTGACTATAGCCGCGAAGTCATGACGGCTCGCAATAAAGTTACAGACTGGCAAAGTTACGACAAGGTCTATAGTAAATTAAAAGAGCAGGCCAAAGCGGCAATTGAACGCGATACGCCGGCTTTCTCTCAGGTTCAGGCCCGACTCGAAAAAGGAGCCGGCAGCAAGCTTGACCGTGCTCTGTTCCCACAGCTAGAAGCTTTGGCCCAGGCGGTTCCTAAGCCTGAGCCCACTGATCCGGATTCACTCTTAGCCAGCCTTAAAATTCCAGATGCAGTGCTTGAAACCAACGAGGCTAATCTTGATGACCGCACCCATGGCGCCATTTCAGTCCAGCTAGAACCCTTGCAAGGCGTACGCGCTCGCCATAATATAGAAGATGATCGGGTCTTACTGCCCGATATGATGTCAGACTTATCAGACTTTGTCAGAGAAAGGGGCGGACGTTAGCCTTGGAACACGAGTTTACGGAACACCACAAAGATGCTTTCGTCAGAAGTGACGCCAAGAAGCCCGGAGCCGCGCCCAGTCAGCCTGCAGATCCCGCTAAACCTGCTGCAAAACCAGCTGCAAAGCCTGTTCCCAAGCCCGAAAACAAAGGGGAGTCAATTGATGACTTTGTTCCGGACAAAGTCGGCAATGTTGTAGATAACGTCTTTGGCAAGCTCGATAATCTCGTCAATGATGCTGCAGACTATCTGTTTGGCAATAAAAAAAAGGGCGGCGGTTTATTAGACGGCGATACGCTAAATAAAGCTGGAGCCCCTCCAGCTGTTCCTCCATTGGTGCGCACCCCACAAGCTCCGCCCGCTATTCCCAAGCCCGAAGTTAAACCGCTGGTTGTGCCGGGTATGCCGGCAACTCCAGCCCAGACAGCTCCTGCTGCCCGCCCGGTAGCCAAAGTCCCTGTCAGACAAGTGACCAAGCCTGCTGTCACAACCCTGAGCACGCTCACTCAGACAGCTCGTAAACCGGAAATGATTCGTCCGGTAATGCCTGAAAGCAAGCCCAAGAAAAAAACTGCTGCTTTTGATGGCCCGATTGTTTCGCGCACAACGTCGATTTCTGAGCTGGAACTACCGCTGGAGATTCTTGATGATCCCGATTTACCCCGTTATTTTGACCAGATGAAGCTCTATGAGTCTCAGGTAGTTGAGGGAGGCTTATGTAATCTGCCTCAGTTTGAAGCAACGGCTGTCCTGCGCCGGGGTAAATGGAAAAACGATTTTCAGGTGCGCTTTGAAGATCTGCGCAAGCTTAACCCTGGCATTTACCCGATGGAAATGGCCAAGTCTCGTTTTTACGGCATGAAACCCGTTTATAAAGCCCAGGCTTACCGTTATCCGAATCGTGAAGCCTTAATCACCGCCATTGAAGAAGACATGAACGCTTATTTAGCGGGTAAACAAGGCCGTGGCTTTCATCCCTTTATCTATCAGGTTGTCTCTACGATGATTCGTTAGGGTAGATAGTAGGGGGTAGGTAGGGAATTAAAGACCTAGCTGCCTTTGGATAAGATCGATTGAATCAGAGCGCTTAACATCCGTCCAATAATTTCGGCTTGTTCACGGTTGTCAGCCTTTGATTCGATAAATTTCAGTTCTTTGCACAGGATCAGGTAATATTTCAGCTCTTCTAAAGAGCCCTGTGAAATATTGTAAAAATGGATCTTATCCTTGTATCCTCGTCGTTTAAAGCCTTCGGCAATATTGGCCGGAACCGAAACCGCACATCTTCTCATCTGCGAAATCAGGCCAAATTTTTCATAATCAGGAAGCTGCAAAGTCAGCTTATAGATTTCAAGCACTCATTGATGCGCTCTCTGCCAAACCTCCAGATCCTCAAACGACTGCACCTTAGACATATGTTTACCCTTGCCAACTCTATTTTTCTCGATTCTATCACCCCAATCTTCCCAGCTTTTCCTCCTCCCGCCCCCAACTACCCCCTACCATCTACCACCGACTATCTTCCTCTTTTCCCACCCCATCTACCCCCTACCACCTACTCTTCCCCTGTTTAAATCCAGGCGGGGGTCGGGTATAATAAGCTCAATTGAACTTCCGGAGGACATTTATGGAAACCAACGCCATTCAGGCTAACGCCAACAGCGCTGTTGATCAGACAACTCGCGCCCGTCAGCAAAGTGAGACACAGCGTCTTGATCAGTTGATTCTGGGTGGTCCTGGTTTAATTGATCCCGCACAGAGCGTCAATGCCCCTGATGATGACGGTTTGCGTCCGGAAGATCGCTTTGAACCTCTCAATACAGACGCCGCTCTCTTAGCCAAGCCTGCTCAGGCTGTTAAAGCACCCGAAGTCGGCGCACCTGTCACCCGCGCTGAAGAAGATTTTGTTGTTTCTCTTAATGGCCGTGGTGGCGCGGTAGCGCTCCAGAATCATCTGACTGACTTGCTTAAATCTGGCCAGAACCAGCAGTTTAAAGCGACTGCTGAAGCTTTAGGTGTAGAAGACACCGAAGAATTCCAGCGTTTAGTCGAACGGGGTGTTGCCCTTCAGACTTTTGGTGCGATCGACAGCAATCGGGTTGTGTTTACTGACGGCAACTTTAATGAAATTTCAGCAGACCAGGTCTCAGCGGTTGCCAAAGCCCAATTGGTGATTAAACCCAGCTACGCTG